>VXNG01000184.1:0-12702 GCA_009840695.1 Acidimicrobiaceae bacterium | reverse complement strand
GAGGAGCCGGCTGAGGAGCCCATGGAGGAGCCCATGGAGGAGCCGGCTGAGGAGCCCATGGAGGAAGGCGGAACCATCGCCTTCAGCTTCGGCAACGAACAGGTCGGCATATACAAGATCGTGGCCGGTCCGGCTCGCTTGCAGGCTGAGATCCGCGGCTACGAGTTCCTGGAGGGTGCGGCCAACGGCGACTGCGACGCGCAAGTCCGCGACGTCGAGAACTTCGTCGTCCAGGATGTCGACGCCATCGTTGTCGTGCCGATATGCGGCATCGACGCCCTGGCCCCGACGCTCGAGGATGCCGAGGCCAAGGGAATCGTCGTAGTCGGCTACGCCAGCGAGATCCCGGAGACCGGCGACGGCGCCATCCTCTGGGACAACCGGGGCGCGGGCGAGTCCGTCGCGGCCGAAGCGCTGAGGTGGTTCAACGAGGACTTCACCGGTGACCAGAACGACTTCTCGTGGGTGCTGTTCACCTATGACGGATGCGGGCAGCCGTGCACGGACCGCACAGACCCGATCCGCGACATAATCACCGAGGCCACCGGAGTGGCGCCTCTCGAGTCCGAGGCGATATCCATCCCTCAGGGTCTGGATGACACCCAGGTCTTCTTCCAGGCGAATCCGAACATCGCCATGGTGATCGGAGTCAACGACGCCGGAGCGATGGGCGCCTACGAGGCGATCCTCGGCGAGATCGAGGCGGGCCGCGATGCGAGCACATTCTTCGTGGCCGGCATTGACGGCCAGAACGAGGCTCTGGAGCTCGTGGCCGCAGGCGGAGGAGAGGGCGGTATCTACCGCGCCAGTTCCTCCCTGCTGCTCCACGAGCTCGGCCAGACGGTCGTCGACCTCCCGGCTGACATCCTCGAAGGCAAGATCGAGTCCGGATCGGCGGACGCGGTCGTGCACATGGGATACCAGCTCATGTCGGCGAACAGCCCGCAGGACGCTCAGGACCTGCTGAACCTGTACGCCGAGTTCACCGGCGGCTGATCCGGTAACGCTCTAGGATGTTGCGCCAAGTCCACTGATCTGGTGCCATCCATGAGCCAATGTCGGAGAATCTGACTCCTTCGATCTCAGGCCCTGGCCCGGCGAGCACGGTCGGAATCGACTCCGGACCGCGCATCGCCCGGGCCAGGGCCTGGTCGCTACGCAACGGGATAGTCATCGCCCTGCTGGTCGAGGTGCTGTTCTTCTGGTCCCAGTCGGACAAGTTCATGACCACCGACAACATCCGCCTCGTATTCCTGCAGGTGGCGGTGGTGGGGATCATGGCGGTGCCCAGCGCGCTGCTGCTGATGTCGGGCTACATCGACTTCGCGGTCGGCTCGACTCTCGGTCTGTCCGCCATGGTGCTGGGCCGGATGCTGGAGGCGGAGACGCCTGCCCTTCTCGCGGTGGTTCTCGCTGTCGCAATTGGGGGTGCCACCGGTGGGGCCCAGGGCGTGCTGGCCACCCGGCTCCGGTTCGCGCCCATCGTGGTGAGTCTCGGCTTCTTCACCGCGGTCCGGGGTTTCACGCTGGTGATCAGCGACGGGGACGTTCCCAGCGGCTGGGACAGGAGTTTCAGGGCGCTGGGCCGCAACCTGCTCCCAGGAACGCCCATTCCGTATCCGGTGGTGATCGCGGCCGCGGTCTTCATCATCGGCGCCATCTTCCACACCAGGACGACCTGGGGTCGCCACGTGATGGCTCTGGGCGTCAACCCCGAGGCCGCCCGGCGGGCCGGGATCGACCTATTCCGGCTGCCCCTGATGCTGTACATAGCCAGTGGCCTGGCGGCCGGGCTCGGAGCGGTCATCTCCGTCTCACGGCTGAACGCGGCGCCTCCAACCCTCGGCGATGGCGACGAGATCGCCGTCCTGAGCGCGGTGCTGCTCGGCGGGGTGGCGTTCGGAGGCGGCAAGGGGAATCTTCTGGGGGTCGTGGCCGGCGTGCTGTTCATCGGCGTGCTGAACGATGGCTTGCTGCTGCTCGGAGCCAAGCCGTTCTGGGTGAGGGTGAGCGCCGGGCTGGCTCTGGTAGCGGCGGCCGCGCTCGATGCTCTCAGCAAGTATGTGGCCCGTCGGGCCGCGGGTGGGACATGACCTCGCCGCAGCCCGTTCTTCCGCAGGCCGCGCCGGTCGAGGATGCCGCGCTCGAGGTTCGCGACATCGAGAAGTCCTTCGGGGCGGTAAGGGCGCTCAACGGCGTCAGCTTCGGTGTGAGGGCCGGCGAGGTGATGGGTCTGATCGGCGACAACGGCGCCGGGAAATCGACGCTGATCAACTGCCTGGCCGGGATCATCGCGCCCGACGCCGGCCAGATCCTTCTCGAGGGCGAGGAGGTCAGCATCTCGTCTCCCCTCGAAGCCCGCCAGCTCGGGATCGAGACGGTTCACCAGGACCTGGCCCTCATCGACACCCTGGACGTGAGCGGCAACCTGTTCCTGAACCGGGAGATCCTGTCCGGTCCCCGCGCCCTGAGGTGGATGAACAAGCGCCGGATGCACCGGGAGGCCAAGGAGATCCTTGAGGGTCTTCGCATCAGCATTCCGTCGGTTCGCAATGCGGTTGAGAAGCTCTCCGGCGGCCAGCGTCAGGCGGTAGCAGTGGGGCGCTCAGTGGCCTGGGGTCGCCGGATTGTTCTGATGGATGAGCCGGCCGCCGCTCTGGGCGTCGAGCAGGCCCGCCTGGTTCTCGAGCTGATAACGACTCTCCGAGACCAGGGCCTGGTGGTTGTCCTGATCAGCCACAACATCCAGGCGGTGCTCGACGTCTGCTCGCGGGCCGTCGTGCTTCGCCATGGCGAGGCCGTCGCCGACTTGGAGCTTGAGGGAGTCACCCGGCGTGATCTCGTGCAGCTCATCACCACCGGGGAGATGGGCTGAGACGCCTCCTGCGGCCGCCGGGTCGTGGGCCGGTCCTCTGGAACGGTCATTCCTGGGTCAATAGGATCGCCTGACCTACGACTTTGGAGGCCACCATGATCAAGGTAATCGGCACTGCGTACAAGCGCGACGACTTCACGACCCAGGAGTTCTTCGACTACTGGCGGGACGTCCACGCGCCCATCTCGGCGAAGATCGGCCCGATGCGCGGCTACGTGGTCTCCGAGGTGATCAGGAAAGTGCAGGGAGAACTCCACGCCGAGGCGTTCATCGAGCAGTGGTGGGATGACCTGGACGCGTTCGAGAAGGCGGGCGAGACGCCCGAGATGGAGGTCGCCTGGGCGGACGTCTCGAACTACGCCAAGACCACCGGGACGTTCTGGGTGACGAAGGAGCACGTCTACATCCCGCCTCCCATCCCGAGGGGCGGCACCTTGAGCAGGCAGGCCTGGCTGGCCTAGCGAGAGAAATCCCTACGTCGATGACTTCGGGGCGTCCAGGACCCTTCTCAACTCGGCAACCCAATCCAGGCGGGTCTTGCTGGCTCACGGCCCGATGAGGATCGACCGTGTCGAGGTCCGGCACGTCACCATGCCGCTGCTGTACCCGTGGAGAACCGCGTCACACGAGATTCCAGCCATCGACAGCCTGCTGCTACAGGTCACCAGTGGGGAACTCGAAGCGTGGTCCGAATCGTGTCCCTTCGGGGCGCCCGGCTACAGCGCCGAGTACGCCGGAGGCGCCTTCGCGATGCTCCGCGACTGGCTCGCGCCCGCCGTTGTCGACGCCGATTTCGATTCCGGTGATCTGCTCCAGGAGAGGCTCTCTCACTTCAAGGGCAACTATTTCGCCAAGGCTGCGCTCGATGTGGCCTGGTGGGTCCTCGAAGCGCGCCGTGCCGGCGAGCCCCTGCACACTCTCCTCGGTGGCCGCCGCAATCGGGTGGAGGTCGGAGCCGACTTCGGCGTCATGGACTCGCTCGACGATCTCGTGGCCGCGGTGGATGATGCCGTCCGGGCCGGCTGCCGGCGCGTGAAGCTCAAGTTCCGGCCGGGATGGGACCTCAACATGCTGGAGGCCGTGCGCTCCACGTTTCCCGACCTCACCGCCCACATCGACTGCAACGCGGCCTTCCGGCTGTCCGATCTGGATCTCTTCCGCGCCGTCGACCGGTTCGAGCTGGCCATGATCGAGCAGCCGCTGCAGCACGACGACCTCCTCGACCACGCGAAGCTCCAGGCGCAGATCGACACGCCAGTGTGCCTTGACGAGAGCATCGTCTCCGTCAAGAGTGCCGAGCACGCCGTCGAACTGGGAAGCTGCCGGTATGTCAACGTAAAGCCGGGTCGGGTCGGCGGGCTGACGGTGGCTAGGTCGATCCACGATCTCTGCCGGGATGCCGGCGTCCCATGCTGGGTGGGCGGCATGCTGGAGAGCGGCGTCGGCGCAGCCGTCTGCCTCGCTCTGGCCACGCTCGAGAACTTCACCTATCCGGCCGACATCTTCCCCTCGTCCCGCTTCTATGCCGAGGATCTGGCGGAACCCGCCGTGTCCTTCGAGACATCGAGCGACGGCGGGTGGCACGCCGTCGCCGGCGAGGAGGCCGGCATCGCCCCCGCGCCCAAGCCCGACCTTCTGGAACAGCTGACGGTCGACCGGTCCGTGATCGAGGCGTAGCCCTGCGCTTGGACGCGCTTCGCCTCAGACCAGCCTCGGCGGCACGGCGAGCTGATCGATCGCGTCCTTGGCCATCCCGATGTGCGCCTTGCCGTCATGGAGGGCGATGGCGCCGTGGCCCGGGAGGAGCGCATCGAACTCCAACTCGGCCAGCGCCAGCACGGTCGCGAGCGAGGCCTGGAGGTCGCAGTCCGGAATGGCCTGCAGGTGCAGCTTTCCCCACGCGAATACGGCGTCGCCGGCGAAGAGGTACGTCTGCTCGCCCCCTTCCACCAGGTACGACCCGTGCCCGCCGCAGTGGCCCGGCGTGTCGAGATAGGTGAGCGTCAGGCGGCCCACCCATCGCTGAGCGCCGTCGGTCAGCCGGTCATCGACAGGACAGGGCTCGTAGGAATAGCCGTCGGGGAAGATCCCGGCGGCCTGAGCCCGAGCAAAGGACGTGGCCTCATGGTCGCCCGTCTCGAGCGCTCGCCCGGTGGCGGCTCCGGTCGCGACGGCCAGCCCGAGGCGCTCGCGGTAGACCGACGCACCTCCCGCGTGGTCGGTGTGGTGGTGGGTCAGGAACAGCCTGGTGACGGCAGCCGGATCGAAGCCGGCGCTCCTGATGTTGCCGGTGACGCGCTGGTATCCGGTGTCGGTGCCCATACCGCACTCGACAAGGACCTGCTCACCGCCGCCGTCGAGCAGATAGCAGTGCGCGTCGAAGTCTGACGAGACGCCGAAGCCGCTGAGCGTGCCGCCCCCCACCAGATGAACGTCAGATGTAAGTCTCACGAGGTTGTCCCCTTAGCTCTCGGGCACGTCGTAGGTCTGGGCGCTGAGGGCGCCGTCCACGACGAGGTTGATTCCGGACACGTAGGCGGCTTCGTCGGAGGCGAGGTACAGGAAGGCGTTAGCGATGTCGTCGACCGACGTGAGGCGGTTGGCGGGAACCGCCGGGAAGCCCTCAGCGCGCCACCTGTCCATCAACTCCTCGCCCACGATGTCGACCGACTGCTGGGTGTCGCCCGGACCTGGCGAGACGCAGTTGCACCGGATGTTGTAGGGGGCGCACTCGACTGCGATTGCCTTGGCCAGGGCCACCACGCCGGTCTTGGCCACGCAGTAGGGCGTGCACCCTCGACCGTGCCCGAGCGCTGCGATCGACGACGTGAACAGGATCACGCCTCCGCCGGTCTCCTTCATCGCCCGGGCCGCCCGGTTGCTCAGCACGAAGTAGGCGTCGAGGTTCACGGACAGGATCCGGCGCCAGGTCTCGTCGCTCACGTCGACGAACTCCGACAGGTCCCAGGCGGCGGCATTCGACACCATGACGTCGAGCTTGGGATCGATGGCCAGAGCCTGATCCACCGCTTCAGCGCAGTTCTCCATGACGCTGAGATCGCAGTTGAGCAGGTGCGGCGTGGCCCCCAGGTCCTCGATCACGGGCGCGACCGCGTCCAGGCGTTCCTGCTGGTAGTCGACCAGGTAGAGGTTCCTGGCTCCCTCGGTCGCGAAGAGTTCGGCGGTGCGGCGACCGAAGCCGCTGCCGGCTCCGGTCACGAAGACGTTGCGTCCCTCGAAGCGTCGGCTCATTGTCGGCACTCCCGCTGCTAGTGGGCCGTCCAGCCACCGTCCACGGTAAGGACCGAGCCGGTCACGTACGACGACGCGTCGGAGGCCAGGTAGATGGTCGCCCCGGCGATCTCGTGCATCTCGCCCCAGCGGCGCAGGGCGACCTCCTGGCCGATCACCCGCACGCTGTGCTCGCTGTGCTGGTGCGCCTGGTTCATCTCGGTGAGGAACGGGCCGGGGGCAATGGCGTTGACGTTCACGCCGTGCGGGGCCCATTCCATGGCCAGAGCCCTGGTCAGCTGCACGATCGCGCCCTTCGAGGACGTGTAGGCGGTGCGGTCCGGCGCTGCCACCAGCCCGAAAGTCGACGCCACGTTGATCACGCGGCCGCGGCCCGAGTCCTGGAGCGGCTGGGCCGCGGCCCGGCAGGCCAGCCACGGCCCCGTCACGTTGACGGCCAGCGACTCCTCGAATTCGTCCCGCTCCAGATCGCCGATGGCCCCTCGCACCAGGATTCCGGCGTTGTTGACCAGGATGTCGAGCCTGCCGAAGTGCTCCACCACGCCAGCCACGGCCGCCTCGACCGAGTCCGTGTCGGTGTACTCCATCGCGACGGCCAGTGCGCTGACGCCGGTGGCGGCGGCAATCTCGTCCGCCCTAGTCTGCGCGTCCCCGAGAGAGCGGCTGGTCACGGCCACACTCGCGCCGGCGTAGCTCAACGCCTCGGCCATCACCGCGCCGAGGCCCCTGGAGCCGCCCGTCACCAGAGCGGCGCGTCCGTCGAGGCGGAACAGGTCGAGCGGGTTGGGCGCTGTGAACCTCCTAACGGCTAACCGGCCGGCAGTGCCGGGGCTTTCATCCTCAGGTGGCGTGGGCCTCCTCGTAGGAGGGTCCGCCGGATTCCTGTACCCAGTAGCGACGGGCCCAGCCCACGCCCTTCCACGTCTTGATGTTGGTGGGGACCATCTTGATGAGCCACCGGGGCTGCTGGAGGGTGGACACCAGGTAGGTCGGTCCGTTGGGGCCGAGGTAGCGGTACGACATCTGCTCGGCGATCTGCACCCAGCGGCCCCCGACGTTGGGCTCCTCCTCGACGGTGGCTGTGCCCTCCATGTAGACCTTGGGGATCTCCATCGACTGGCCCGACTTGTCGGGGTCGCTGTGGGGGGCGTCGATGACCACGCTCACCCGCCCGTCGGCCTTGATGTACTCGCACCACAGGGCCCGCTGGCGGCCGACGAAGTACAGAGCCTCGCCGTCCCACTGGTACCACACCGGCATCACGTAGGGCGATCCGTCCGGCTTGAGAGTGGCCAGCCGGGCCACGGAGTTGCCCGCCAGGAACTGCTCCATCTCGTCGGCAGTCAAACCGCCCAGATCGCCTCGGAAACTGCTCATAGTCGACCGCTCCTTTTCTCACTGGTCGAGGCCAGACAGTACCATCGCGCCGATGTCCCCCTCCAAGCCGGTCGATGGCGTGCTGCAGGCCAACGACGCCAACGGCAGCGGCGACGACGTGGCCCTCTCGGTGGGCGGCCTCGTCAAGACATTCGAGGTGGGCGGCGGCTGGCTGGGCGGCGAGAAGGGCGAGGTCTCGGCGGTCGCCGGCGTGTCCTTCGACATCGGTTTCGGGCGCACGCTGGGACTGGTGGGGGAGTCGGGGTGCGGCAAGTCCACCACCGCCCGCTGCATCCTGCGGCTGATCGAGCCGACTGCCGGCGAGGTGGTCCTGCAGCGTCCGATCGACGACGGCACGACGGAGCGGATCGACATCATCGCCAGCAGCCGGGCCGACCTGCGCCGGCTTCGCCGCGACATGCAGATCGTCTTCCAGGATCCGTTCGCCTCGCTGAACCCCCGCATGACGGTGGGCCAGGCTTTGCGGGAGCCGCTGAAGGTGCACACCTCCATGCCGCGGTCCGAGCAGGACACCAGGGTGGGCGAACTGTTGAGGCTCGTCGGCCTCAATCCCCGCATCGTCGACCGTTACCCCCACGAGTTCTCCGGGGGGCAGCGCCAGCGCATCGGCGTAGCCCGGGCCCTGGCCTTCGACCCGGGTTTCCTCGTACTGGACGAGCCCGTGTCGGCATTGGACGTGTCGATCCAGGCCCAAGTCCTGAACCTCCTCGACGAACTCCAGCAGGAGTTGGGCCTCACCTACCTGTTCATCGCCCACGATCTGGCGGTGGTGCGCCACGTGTGCGACGACATCGCGGTCATGTACCTGGGCAAGATCGTGGAGAGGACTTCGGCGGAGCGGCTTTTCGCCGAGTCGATGCACCCCTACACCCACGCCCTGCTGTCCGCCGTTCCCGTGCCCGACCCGGGCCTGGAGCGGGGAAGGCTGCGCATCCTGCTCGAGGGGGATGTTCCCAGCCCGCTGAACCCCCCGCCAGGCTGCCGTTTCCACACCCGTTGCCATGTGGGCCGCGATCAGGAGGTGTGCCGGGTCCAGGAGCCGCCCCTCGAAGAGGTGACCGGCGGCCACTGGGTGGCCTGCCACTTCCCCGAGGCCCGCCAGGTCGTCTGACCATGCGACCATCGCAGCCCATCGCGGCCATGCCGCGGTCGGGCATACGCGAGGTCATGGAGCTGGCCAACTCGATCGACGGCGCCATCCGGCTGGAGACCGGGGAGCCCAACTTCGCCACGCCTCACCACATCTGCGAGGCCGCGGCCGCGGCTGCCTTCGACGGCTTCACCAAGTACACGCCCAACGCTGGGATCGCACCGCTGCGGGAGGCTCTGGCGCAGAAGGTCACCGAGCGCAACGGCATCGATGCCACCGCCGAGCAGGTGGTGGTCACCTCCGGTGCCGTCGCCGGGCTGTACAGCACCATGGTCTCGCTGGTGGATCCGGGTGCCGAGATGCTGCTGGGCGATCCGAGCTGGCCCAACTACGCCCAGATGATGCAGTTGCTGAAGATCACCCCGGTCCACTTCCCGCTGCGGCCCGAGGCCGACCTGGTCCCGCAGGCCGCCGACGTCGAGCCGCTCATCACCGAGCGCACCCAAGCCATCCTGCTCAACTCCCCGGGCAACCCGACCGGAGCGGTCACGGACGCCGCGGCCCTGGCCGAGTTGATGGAGCTGGCCCGCCGGCACGACCTGATCGTCTTCTCCGACGAGGTGTACGACGAGATCTCCTTCGACGGGCCCTACACACCGGCCGCGCCGCTGGACGCCGACGGCCGGGTGATCACCTTCTTCAGCTTCTCCAAGACCTACGCCATGACGGGGTGGCGGGTGGGCTACCTGGTGGTTCCGCCCGGGGTGTCACCCCTGATCGTGCGGGCTCAGGAGCCCATCACGTCGTGTGTCAACGCCCCCGCCCAGATGGGCGCCCTCGCGGCGGTCACCGGTCCGCAGGAGTGCGTGGCCGATATGCGCGACGCCTACCGGCAGCGGCGCGACCTCGTGACCGAGTTCCTGACCGGCCGGGGCATCCCCCACGTCCGGCCGCGGGGCGCCTTCTACCTGATGGTCGACGTGAGCGGCAGCGGCAGCTCGGGCATGGACTTCGTCCTTCGCCTGCTGAACGAGAAGCATGTGGCGGTGGTGCCGGGGGACACCTTCGGTCCCGGCTCGGGCCGGTTTGTGCGCATCTCGCTGGCCACCGCCCCCGAGCCGCTCATGGAGGGAGTCGAGAGGCTGGCGGATGCCGTCGACGAGTGGGGGAGCTAGGACCCCTACCCGAAGTTGAACAGCGACATGGCGGTGCCGCCTCGGATCATGTCCCGCTCATTCGCGCTGATGCCGCCGAGGAGTTGATCGATCACGCCCAGCGTCTCGGGATAGCCGGGGTTCTCCCGGATCCAGGGCCAGTCCGAGGCCATCAGCATGCGATCCGCGCCGAAGGCGGCGTAGATGCGATCGGTGGTCTCCTGCAGGTCCCGGTAGGGATAGGGCGCGCCGCTAAAGGCGTAGTGACCCGAGAAGTGCACGTGAACGCTGGAGTGCTTGGTGGCCAGCGCCTCCACCACCTCCAGGCCGGGCGGGGGCAGAGGCATGTCGAACTGGGGCCGCCCGTAGTCGTCCACCATCAGCTCTAGGTGCATGTTGGGCAGGAACCCCAGATGGTTCAGCACCACCTTCAGACCATTGAGGCGATCCAGGCAGCCGTCGAGCAGCGCGACCTGGTCGGCGGGCCCGTAGAACCAGGCCTTCATGCCGGCGTCGCGCATGGCGGCCAGGACCGGGAAAACTGCCAGCGACTCGGGGTCGGAACCGGCCTCGCCCTCCAGCCCGTAGAACCTGACGCCTTCGATCCCGGCGTCGATGCGGCGCTGCAGCGTGGCCAGCGGGTCGGGGTCGGTGAAGTCGTAGACGGAGACGCCCGCGAACTTGCCCGGATGGTCGGCCAGCACCTCGGCCAGGTAGTGATCGTGCTCGGACAACGCGCAGTAGACGGCCCGGTCCACCCCCGCGGCGTCCATCGCGGCCAGCAGGCGCTCGGCGCTCTCCTCCCGCTCGGGCGGGGTCATGCCCTCGAAGACGGCCCGCGGGTAGTCGTCGCTGAGTGCCTTGAACAGATGAAGATGGCCATCCACTACGTCCATGGCTGTTCGCCTTTCTGTGGGTTGCTAATCATCGGAGTCTTGCCGGTTCTCGGCCTGCTCGGCGATCCAGGCGAGGTGGTAGGCAGTGAGGTGCCGGCGCATGAACATCACTAGTTGCTCAACGAGGTGAGGGTGCTCCTGCAGCAGGGTCGGGCCTCGTAGCGCGGTGCCCGTCGAGATCCACATGTTCTGGCCTCGCATACTCGAATGGGTAGTCCGCACATGCTCGTGGACAGGCTCGTCGTGGGCGCCGGTAAACAGTACCCGCATGGACGGGACCGACCCGATGCCGTCGTTGCCGTCGTCAGCGCTGCCCGGGCCGGGCGCGGGGCTGATCACTGCATGGACCGGAGCGCCGTGCTCGGTTCCCAACTCGAAGGCGGCGCCGGCCGCGGTTCCGTGGACGACCAGCCCGCAGGGCCCGAAGGCACCGCTCACCTCGGCCAGCGCGCCGGTCACGTCGTGGACGGTGGCGGACGGATCGGGCTCGCCGTCGGACAGGCCGTGGCCCCGCAGTTCCAAGCTGATCACCCGGAAGCCCTCCGATCTCACTGCGGGCGCCACCGATCCCCAGGCATCCAGGTCCTCGCCGAGGTCGTGCACGAACAGCAGCGGCGGCCCGTCGGCAGGGTGTTCGATCCCCCGCAGCACAGTCCCGTCGGCCAAGGCGACCTCGATGGGGTATGGCTTCGATAATGCCATCACGACGGGCGGTCAGAACGGCTGGGGGTTGAAACAGCGGAACGCCACTCCGGCCTCCACCTCGTGAGGGGGATGGTCGGTCCAGCACTGATCCAGCGCGTGGGGGCAGCGGGGAGCGAAGCGGCAGCCCGGGGGCATCATCTGCATGGGCGGGACCAGTCCCGGGATCGGGATCAGCTCACGGCGCTTGCGGCTGGCGTGAGGCAGGGCCCGCAGTAGGCCCTGGGTGTAGGGATGGCGCGGGTTGGAGAACAGCTCGTCCACCGGGGCCTCCTCCACGATCTCGCCCGCGTACATCACCGCCACCCGGTCGGCGATGGACGCCACCACGGCCAGATCGTGGGTGATCAGCAGCATCGACATGCTGCGGTCCTGCTGCTCCTGACGCAGCCGCTCCAGGATCTGGGCCTGCACGGTTACATCGAGCGCGGTGGTGGGCTCGTCGGCTATGAGGATCTCTGGGTCGAGCACCAGCGCTGTGGCGATCATCACCCGCTGGCGCATCCCACCCGACAGCTCGTGCGGGTACGAGTCGAACCGCTCGGTGGGGGCGGGCAGGCCGACGGCCCGCAGGATCTCGACGCTCATGTGGCGGGCCTCCGCCTTGGTGGCGTCGCGGTGGGTGCGGATCACCTCGGTCATCACTTGGCCCACCGTGAACACCGGGTCGAGCGAGGTGAGGGGGTCCTGGAAGATCATCGAGATCCGCTCCGAGCGCACGTCGCGGACCCGGCGCTCGGGCAACTCGGTGAGGTCGGTCCCGTCGAAGACGATCTCACCGGACGTGATGCGCACCGGCGGTGTGGGCAGCAGCCGCATGATCGACAGCGCGGTGATCGTCTTGCCGCAGCCGCTCTCGCCCACCAGGCACAGCACCTCGTTGGGGTTGATGTCGAAGGACACGTCTCGGACCACGTCGAAGACGCCCTCAGGAGTGGACACGGCGGTGTGGAGGTTGCGGACCGAGAGCACCGGCTGGCGGCCGGCGCCGTTGGTTGCGGCGTGGCTGGCGTCGGGGCTCATCGCGGGCTCATGTCTTGCGCAGCCTGCTCGGGGCGGTCGGATCTCATGTCCTGCGCAGCCTGGGGTTGGCCACGGTGTAGCCGACGTCGGCCGCCCAGTTGCTCAGCACCACGATGGCGATCAGCACCAGCGAGAAGAACTGGGCTACCGGGTAGTCGCGCCTCAGCACCGCGTTGACCAGCACCTGCCCGAGGCCGGGCCAACCGAAGATCGTCTCCACCACCAGCGCGTAGCCGACGATCTGGCCGATCCTCAGCCCGGCCAGCGAGATGATGGGCACCATGGCGTTGCGCAGCACGTGCTTGCCGATGA
>VXNG01000095.1 GCA_009840695.1 Acidimicrobiaceae bacterium | reverse complement strand
TCACGTCGTCGATGGCGCTGGCGGTGTCGTCGCCCACCGACATGGTGACGAACAGGTCGACAGTCAGGTCGCGGCGGTCGCGCCCGGCAGCCTCCAGCCCTTGGTGGATGTGGTCGAGCTGCCACGAGCAGAACTCGGGGTCGGCGGCGCCCATGAGCACGGCACCGTCGCAGGTCTCGCCGGCGAGCCGCAACATGGCCGGCTGCGAGACCGCGAGATAGACGGGAATCCGGCGCGTCGCAGTGGCCAGGCGGACCTGGGTGCCGTATAGGTCGCACGGCTCGCCGCTGAAGAGTTGCCGGAATTCGTCGATCCCGGAGCGCAGATCGCTGATTCTGGACGGTACGCCGCCCGCGCCGAGCACGGCCGACCAGCCCGCGCCGAGGCCGAGCACGGCGCGGCCGCCGGAGAGCTCGTCGAGGGCGGCGGTGGCGTTGGCGGTCACGGTGGGGTGGCGGGTCACAAGATTGGTGACACCGGCTCCGATGAGCACGTTCTCGGTGGACAGAGCGGCCAGGTTCATGGCGGCGTACACGTCCTTCATGCCGAGCTGGAAGTCGATGTACCACAGCGCCTCGAAGCCCCTATCGTCGACGGCGCGGGCCAACTCCGCGGTGCGACTCAGCGGCTCGCGGGGGCTGACCCCCACCGAGATGCCGTAGCGGTGTCTCATGCGGTGCCCCTCTCGTGCAAGAGCCGGGCGACCAGCTTGCCGTAGGCGTCGGGCTGGTCGACGGAGAGTAGGTGACCGGCTCCGGCCACCTCGTGGTACCGGCAGCCGGCCATCGCGTCGACGATGATGTCCGATGCCCGGCGCGGGCAGAAGACGTCGAACTCCGCCCCGACAACGTCCACGGGGGCCTCGATCCGCGCCAGCAGGGGATTCAGCGGCTCGGAGCGGAGCCCTGTCATCGCTCGGGCGGCGTTGATGTAGCCGCGGCCGTCGCCGACGGCGTCCAACCGCCTCGATGCGAGTGTGTCGATGTCGGCCTCGGTGACAACCTGCTTGGCCGTGTCGTCGTGCAGGCCCGCCGCGAAGCCGTCCCAGTCGTGGGCTTCGAGCTGGGCGATGCGACCGTCGAAGAACGCGGCCGCGGCCGTGCCGACCACCGATGACGTGGCGACCACGATGAGATGCCGGATCAGGGCCGGTGTGTCCACCGCAGCTCTCAGGCCGATCGTGCCGCCCAGCGAGTAGCCGACGACGGCGGCGGGACCGGTCACGGCCCTCAGGAACGCGGCCAGGTCGTCACTCAGCTGAGACAGGGAGCCGGCGCCCTTCCCGGGAGTCGTTTGACCGTGTCCCCGGAGGTCCAGCGTGTAGACGGCGAACTCGTCGAGATGGACCGCCACGGCCTCCCAGGAGCGATGGTCCTCGGCGAGCCCGTGCAGCAGCACTACCGGCGGTCCTGAACCGCGCTGCCGGTAGTTGATCTCTATGTCGTTCAGCTCGACGGTGTTCACCGGTCCACGCTCCGATCCGAGCCCGCGCCGCCGGGGCTTGCTGCGGTGGTCGAGGCGGAGGCGTTGACGAGTTCGTCGCGGAGCTGTTGCTTGCGTATCTTGCCTGCGGCTGTGCGCGGGAAGTGATCGACCTGCATCAGCCGTTCGGGCCAGTGCCGCCGCGGCAGGCGCTGTTCTGCGCAGAAGGTGATGACCTCGTCGAGGTCGAGGGGTGCGCTGGCCTGCACGACCGCGCAGATGCGCTCGCCGAGCCGCTCGTCGGGCCACCCGATCACGGCCACGCCGACCACGTCCGGGTGGGCCGCGATCGTGTTCTCGGTGTCGACGGGGGAGATGTTGACGCCGGCGCGGATGATCAGGTCCTTGTGCCGGCCGGTGATCGACACGTAGCCGTCGGAATCGATGCGGGCGAGGTCGCCGGTGCGGAAGAAACGGTCGCCGATGATGTGCTCGTCGTACAGGTCGGGTTGGCCGTAGTAGCCGTTGAACACGCCCGGTCCCCGCATGACGAGTTCGCCCGATCCCTCCGTCTGCAGTCGCATGCCGGCATCGAGGGTTCGCAGCTCCAGCCCCGGCAGCCCCACCCCGACCGTGTTCTCGACCTGCTCGATGGTCGAGTCGGCCACGCAGGTGGTGAGGCCGCCCTCGGTCATGCCCCACAGGGGCGTGACGAACGTGTCGGGGAACTCCGTGCAGGAGCGCCGGAGGAGGGCCGGCGGCACCTGGGCTCCGCCGCACAGGAAGCTCCGCAACGGCGCCAGCTTGGGCTCACGGCCATCCCACCGGGCGTTGACGAGGTCCAGCAGGAACGGGGTCGCGGCCGCAGTGAAGTCGGCGCGGTGGCGGGCCACCAGCTTGAGAGCGGTGCCAGGGTCCCATTCGTCCTGGAGAATCAGCGGTGCGCCCAGCAGTAGCGACAGCCGGGCGCCGTGGATGGCGCCGACGCTGTGTCCCAGCGGCGACGGCATGAACACCGGCGTGCGGTGGTCGAGACCGAATCGCTCGGCGAACTGCAGGTTGAGGGCGGCCAGAGTGTCCTCGCTGTGGCTGACGGCCTTCGGGGGGCCGGTCGTGCTGGAGGTGAACATCAGGTGTGCTGTGGTGTCAGGCACCTCGACGGTCCGGTCCGGCGGGGCTGCCGGGCCGTGCACCACCCGCCCGTTGCGGCCCGCGCCGACGACCAGGGCCGGCTCGATCAGATGGAACACGTGGCGCAGGTGAGCCTCGGGCATGGTGACCGGGGGCGTGGCCGGAACGTGGCCTGCCCTCAGCACGGCTAGGAACGTGACGACCCAGGCCGTGCGGTTGGGCAGCTGGATCACGACAACCCGCCTGCCGCCGCCGACGACCGAACGGATCTCCTCGGCGGCTTCGCCGGCCGCGTGCCACAGGTCGGATCGGGACAGGGTGTCGGCGCCGCTGACCAGAGCGAGTTCGCCTGGCCCCTCGGTGACGTGCGCCTCGAAGCGGTCGATCAGCCGGCGGCCGGTCCACCATCCAGCGAGCCGGTACCGCTCTGCTATGTCGTCGGACACGGCTCTCCTAGGATCCCGACGGGCTTCCTCGTAGCATTGCAGGCCCGCAGACATTTTCAAAAGACCGACGTCGCTCTTGTTTTATCGAGGGACAGGCCGAAGGACGGGCCGGTAGGATTGACCGGTGCCACCCGACGACGCGAGCGACCATGGCCACTGAGCCGACGACTCCCAAGGGTCAGCGAACACGACAGACGATCCTCGACGCAGCGTCGAAAGTCTTCACCAGAGACGGTTACGTCGATGCTCGCATGATCGATGTCGCAGAACAGGCCGGACTCTCCCTCGGCGGCTTGTACCGGTACTTCGAGAACAAGGAGGACCTCTTCGGAAGCGTCATCCGGGACCTCCACGAGGAGCTCTTCCGGCGGAGCCGGTCGTCGACGCCCATCGCCGAAGACCCCGAGGCCGCCCTGTTCGAAGCCAACCGCGGGTACCTCCAGCACTACCACGACAACAGCGGCGTGCTGCGGGCGTTCATCGAGGCGACGACGGTGGAGGATCGTTTCACCACGATCTGGTGGACGATGCGAGAGCGCCATGTCGCCCGGTTCGTGCATGCGGTGGAGAACGACGACCGCGTCCGGCTCGACGGGCTCGATCCGACCACGGTGGCCCGGGCTATGGCCTCCCTGGTCGAGCAGACCGCCTACACGACGTTCGCCCACGCCGCGCTCAACACGGCGCCGGTGGACGTGGACACGGTGGCGCGCATCGTGACCAGGGCCTGGTACCGGAGCTTCTACGGCGATCATGCCCCCGAACCCAGGTAGGTGGCCGCC
Organism: Acidimicrobiaceae bacterium; assembly: GCA_009840695.1. Next base: position 14,274 of record VXNG01000095.1, on the reverse strand, counting down.
AGACTCTCATCGGCCAGGAGTTCCCGACTCGTAGCCTCCAGGGCCACCTCCGCGGACTCGAGCACATAGGCCCGATCGCATACCTCCAACGCCTCGTGGGCTCTTTGCTCGACGACGATCATCGCGGTCGTCTCGCTCTTGAGCAGCCGGGCGATTCCCTCGAAGATGTCGTCTGCGGCTCGAGGAGCCAGCCCCATCGAGGGCTCGTCGAGCATGAGCAGCCGGGGGCAGGCCATCACTCCCCGCGCGACCGCCAGCATCTGCTGCTGGCCGCCCGACAGGGCGCCGCCGTCGCGGCCGAGCATGTCGGCCAGCGCAGGGAAGATATCGAGCACGAGCTCGCGGCGCTCGTCGTGGCGGTCCCGGGCAAACCTGCGGTGGCTGCCGAGGCGAAGGTTGTCGGCCACTGTCATGGAGGCGAAGATCATCCGCCCCTGGGGCACGTGCACGATCCCGGCCTCGACCCGCTTGTGCGGCGACTGCGGCAGCAGGTCCTGGCCGTCGAAGCGGATCGAGCCGGAGTCCGCTTCGACGGTGCCGCTGATCGTCTTCAGCAGGGTTGTCTTGCCCGCGCCGTTGGGTCCGAGGATGGCTACGTGCTCCTGTGGCCCGACCCGGAAGTTGATGGAGCGCAGCGCGGGGACTCCGTCGTAGCCGGCGCTGAGGTCACTGATCTCGAGCATGTTCCATCCATCTCGATCCGAGGTAGGCCTCGATGACGCGGGGGTTCGACACGACGTCCTCGGGCGGGCCTTGGGCGATGACGAGGCCCTCGTCGAGCGCGACGACCGATTCGACGTACTGGATCAGCGACCGGACCGAGTGCTCGATCACCACGATCGCCGTGTGCGGCGCGACGAGCTCGTCGACGGTCTCGAAGAAGCGGGCCCTCTCGGCCTCGTTCAGCCCGGCGAGCGGCTCGTCGAGCAGCAGCAGGTCCGGGTCGCTCACCATGGCGCGGGCCAATTCGAGGCTCTTGATCTCAGCGGTGGTGAGGGCGCTCAACTCAGCGAGCGCCTTGCCGGCGAGACCCACTCGTTCGAGCATGGCCATCGAGGCGGCCACCGGATCCGGCATCGACGCGCCGATGGCGGCCACGACCACATTGTCGAGCGGAGACATGAGATGGAAGCCCTGGGGAACCTGGAACGTGCGTGACATTCCGAGCTCGTAGCGCCGCGGTGCACGCATCCGGTCCACCGGCATCCCTTTGAACAGGATCCGTCCGGAGTCGGCGCGCAGGTGTGCGGTCATGATGTTGAAGAGCGTCGTCTTGCCTGCGCCGTTGGGGCCGATGATGCCGACCCGCCGGCCCGCATCGACGCTGAAGGCCACGTCGGACAGCACACGGTTGGCGCCGAAGCTCTTGGCCACGCCGTCCACCTCCAGCACGGGCGTGCCGCTCGGTTGCGGGAGCCTATGCCGGAGGGTTCTTCGCGGCATCCTCAGAAGCGGCGAAGGCCGCGGCGGCGGTGCCGCCAGACGCCCGAGAGGGCCTGGACCCTTCTGTTCAAGTGATGTACGGGGCCATGTCGCCAGCCGGCGGCAGCCCTTCTCGATCGCGGGAAGGATTCCCCGCGGTATCAGCAGCGCGACGAGCACGAGCGCGGCCGCATAGACCAGTTCTTGAGCGCCGGGGACGGACTCGCCGATCGAGTCGTCCAGGAACATCGCCAGCGGGATCAGGAACGCCGCGCCGACGACCGGTCCCCAAGTCTGGCCGACCCCGCCGACGAAGGCCACCGACAGCATCACGATCACCACGGTGATGCCGAAGACCTCCTCGGCGACGGTCACCCGCAGCACGGCCTTGACCCACAGCACGGCCATAGCGGCCGACAGCGCGGCCGAGATCATGAACGCGGCCGACTTCCATGCGACCGTGCGGATGCCCACGGCCCGGGCCAGGACCTCGTTGTCGCGGATGGCGCGGAGGGCGAACCCGAAGGAGGTCACGTCGATCAGTTCGCTGATCGCCAGAGCGATGACCAGCATCCCCAGGCCGACCCACACGTAGGTGTGGGAGTTGGAGAACTCCATGAACTTCCACTCGCTCTCGGGATGGAACGGGACCGTGAGTTCAGGGTCTCCGTAGTGCGAGACGAGGAGTTCCATGATGAGCGGGAATGAGATGGTGGCCAGGGTGAAGTAGAACCCCCTGAGCCGGAAGGTGGGCAGGCCGATGATGAGGGCCACCGCCGCGGCGACACCCATACCGATGGCCATGCCGGTCCACGGGGAGGTTCCGTCGCCGCGCAGCAGGATGGTGAAGCCGTACGCGCCGATACCGACGAACGCGCTGTGGCCCAGCGAGATCTGGCCGGCCTTGGCCATCAGGTTCCACGCCACCCCGGCGAGCGCCCACACGACCGAGAGCGTGAGCACCCGGACATAGAACCGCTGGTCGAGCCAGCCGTTGAGGACCGCAACGACGGCGATGAGGACGACGAAGGGAACGACGCGCCGCATCAGATGGCCCGCTGAACCTTGCCGAACAGGCCGTTGGGCCGCACGTAGAGGATGAGCAGGAACAGGGCGAACACCCAGACGTTCTTCACCGCGGCCGAGGTCCACACCTGTGACACCGACTGGATGATCCCGATCAGGACGCCTCCCACGAACGCGCCGCTGACGCTGCCGAGGCCGCCGAGCACGACCGCGGCGAACATCACGACCACGAACCGGAACCCCACGAACGGGGTGATGCTCTGGAAGGTCACGAGGGCCGATCCCCCCACCGCGGTGAGGGCCACGCCGACCCCGAAGGCGATGCGGTTGGTGCGGTCGATGTCGATTCCCATGTAGGTGGCCGCCTCCCAGTTCTCCGATGCGGCCCGGATGGCTCGCCCGGTGCGGGACCGGTTGAGGAACAGGAAGAGGAGCGCCGCCACCAGCACCGACAGCAGGAAGGCGTAGAGGCGTACCCGGCTGATGAAGATGTCGCCGATGAAGTCGCCGGCGTTGGCATACGACGGCGCCACCACGCGCGGCTCCGACGAGTACCTGATGAGGATGAGGTTCTGGAAGATCAGCCCCAGCCCGATGGTGAGTATCACCTGGGCGTCGTGGTTCTCGCGCTTGCCGATCACGAAGCGGATGAACAGCCAGTGGACTGCCATCCCCAGCACCAGGAACAAGACGAAGACGGCGGGCACAGCCAGGAACGGGTCCAAGCCGACGCCGCCCGCGAACAGTGCCCATGAGAGGTACATGGCGAGCATCATGAAGTCCGCCTGCGCGAAGTTCACGACCCGCATCACGCCGAAGATGAGCCCGAGGCCCGACGCCAGCAGCGCGTAGACGCCGCCGATCAGGATCCCGGGTACTAGGAACTGGAGGAATTCGACCATCACGTCAACCAGCCCCGCCCCCAGTCAGTCGGGGACGGGGCCGGCTCCTGGGAGAAGGTATCGAGTACCGCGGGGAGATGGACTCTCGTCAGCTCCAGACGGGCTGGCACACCGCGAACTCCACCGGATAGACGGTGCACGGGATCAGGCGCCCGTCCACCTCCTGCCACTGCGCCAGCACGCCGAAGTGCTGGTCGACGCGGCCGGTGGAGCTGAAGCTGATCGCCGACGTCGGCATGAGGTCCACCGCCACGCCCTCTGTCAGCTTGACGGTGTTGAAGGCCCTGGTGACTGCGGCCGGGGACGGGTCGCCGGACTGCTCCAGCGCGGCTGCGATGAGATGCACCACGAAGTAGCCGCCGATGTGGTCCTGGCGGGCGTAGGGCTGGTCGATTGCGGCCGCCAGCTCGTCGAAGGCGTCGGTTCCGGCAAGCGGGTTGGCGTACACGAACGTCGACAGCCCGGCCACCTCAGGGCCGAGGTCGGCCCACGCGGGCAGCAGGCCCTGCCCGCCGTTCTGGACCACGGGCGCGGTGACGCCCCGGGCGATCAGCTCGTTCTGGAGCCCGCTCACGTCGCTGAAGGCGAAGGCGATGTTGAAGATGACGTCGACGTCGGCGTTAGCGATCTTCGTGGCCACGCCGGAAGGATCATCGAGTCCGCCCGGGGCCCAGGTGTCGGTGACCGCGACCTCGATCCCTCGCTCGCCGAACTCGGCCAGCAGGGCCTCCTGCAAAGGCACTGCGGCCGCCGACGTGGAGCCCACCACGGCCACGGTCTCCATCGTGATCCCCGCCTGGTCGAGGCCGGGCTGTATGGCATCGAGGATGAGGCCCTTGATGGCCGACGCCGGCGGTGAGTAGCCGAACACGTGGCTGAAGCCCTCTCGGTCGGTGACGGAGTCGGCGAAGCTCTCGGTGACGAACGGGATGCCGGCCCGCTCGGACACCTCGGTGGCGGCCAGGCTGAACGACGACAGCCAGGATCCGGCGATGGCGGAGACGTCGGGCTCGTCGTCCAGGAGCCGCTCGACGGCCGTCGCGGCCTCCTCGGCCGAGCCGCCCGCGTCGTAGATGGCCAGTCGCAGCGTGGCGCCGCACAGCGACTCGATGCCGCCCGCCGCGTTGATGTCCTCCACCGCCTTGGACGCCCCGGCGATCTCGGCGCTGCCCACGAAGCTGAACGTGCCGGACATGGGCCAAACGGTGCCGATGACCACTTCATCGACGCACATGCGATCGTCGACGGGGACGGCTGCGGCAGCCGCGGCGGCAGCCTCCTCGGCCTGCGCCGCGGCTTCGGCCTCGGCCGCCGCGAGGGCTTCGGCCTCGGCCGCGGCCTCCTGTGCCTCTTGTAGCTGTTTCTCGAGATCGGCCACAATCGACGGGTCGACGCCTTCGTCGGCCTCGGCCTGTGCCATCGCCTCAGCCAGGGCGGCCTCGGCCTCCGCGGCTGCGGCGGCGGCCGCGTCGGCCTCTGCCCGTGCCGCGTCCGCGTCGGCCTGGGCCTGCTCGAGCGCTTCGGTGTCGGCAGAGTCGACCGCAGGGGCCGCGGTCGTGGGCGCGGGCTCTGGAGCGGCGTCGTCTGACGAGTCGTCGCCGCATGCGGCCGCAGCGAGGCTCAGGATCGCGAGCAGTGCGGCCAGCAGGCGCCACCCGATCACTTTCCGTGCTCCGTTCGTGGGTCGGGTCATTTGCATGTCTACTCCTTGAACTGCCCGAGGCCGATTCCATCTGCAAGATCGACTGACGCCCGACGATAGATGTCTCCACTTCTACTGTCAAGAGAGTGACATCGCTTTTTTGAAAAGGCGTGTGGCGGACGAGGCGCGGTTTCGTCCGAGGACTACCCGTCCAGGTCGTCGAGGGTGGTTTCGGCGACCAGGAACCCGGCGGCGGCTGCTTCGAGCCTGCTGAACCAGAGCTGGTCGATCCCGATACCGAGCCTGTGAGCGTCGGAGCGGGCCTCGTCGATCCGCAGCCGGCTCGCGGCTCCGGCCTGCGGGTCGACGGAGTGCAGTTCGACGACGCCTACTGTCGTGGCACCTGACACCCTGCCGTCGATCCCGGCTGGTACCACGCCGCGCTCCAGACTCTGCTGGAGGGAGGCCGCGATGGACGCCAGCGGTACCGGTGGATCGAAGGTGGCCGAAGCCGTGCCACTGGAGCGTGCTGCGATCTCGGCTGACAGCAGCGCATCGGGCGCGGTTGCCCAGGCCGATGTCGGGAGGTCGGCGGCCTCGAGCGTCTCGCAGAGGGCTCGCACAGCCGCGCCGTGGTGAATCTCCGCGAACGTGACGTTCTCGGCGATCCGCTCGGCGGTTCCCGGGTCGCATCCGGCGATGCGGCAGGCTCGGTAGGCGAGATCGTGGATCTCCCGGGGCGCCACCGTGACGGTCGCGCCCATGTCAGCCGCGGGCTCCGCCATCCGTCACCCGAACACCACCGAGAAGAGGCGCAGCCAGTTGCCGCCGAGGATGGAGTCGCGCTCGGCGGGCGAGAATCCGGCTCCGTCGAGGCCCTCGGCGAGCGAGCCGAAGTCCCTGGGTCCCCGGAACCACAGCGGCCACTCGGGAAAGGCGGGAGCGTCGTCGGGCCCCTCCGGGCGATCCCAGCGGCCGCTGCGCATCCAGCTCAGCGCAGCCGGGTCCCATCCGAGCACCGCGTCGGTTCCGATGGCCACGTGCTCAACGCCGATCTGGTCGGCGAGCCGGGCGATCATGGAGCAGTAGTCCTTCCGGCTTACTTCAGCGCCGCCCATGAACAGCGGGTAGAGGGTGCAGCCGATCACCCCGCCGCGACTTGCGACCGCCTCGAGCACCTCGTCGGGCTTGTTGCGGGGCGAGTCGCAGAACCACAGCGGGTTGCCGTGAGTTACCGCCGCGGGCTGCGACGATGCGTGCACCGCGTCGAGGCTCGTGGAGTTGCCGACATGGGAGAGGTCGATCAGCACTCCGGCGCCGTTCAGCGCGGCCACCATCCGGTGCCCGGCGCGGGTGAGCCCGCCGTCGTTCGGCTCCCAGCAGCTGGCTCCAAGATGGTTGGCGATGTTGTAGGTGAGTTGCACTACCCGTACGCCGACGTCGGCGAAGATCTGGGCCATCTCGGGGTCGTCGCCGAGCATCGTGCTGTTCTGGAAGCCGAGCACCGCGCCGAGCACATTGTCGGCTACGGCACGATGGATCTCCTCGACGTTCGTGACCACCCGGATGGCGTCGGCATTGTGCCGGCACAGATGGCGGAACGCTCCGATGCGCGTCATGGCTCCGGCGAGGTCCTCCCACGCGCCCACGGTGGCGTGGACGACGTCCACCCCGCCCGATCTGACCTCGTCGATAACGGCGCGGGACCAGTCGTTGATCTGGAGCCCGTCGATGATCATTCAGAACCCCCGGGGCGGGCCGGCAGCACCCAGTCGTCGCCGGCGTCCGTGCCGAGGTCGCCCAGGCGCGGAGCACCCTGGAAGAGAGTGACCCTCAGCCAGTCGGTGGACTTGGGCTTGAAATTGTCCATGCCGTACATGGCTAGCTGGAATCGCTGGAGCTGCAACGGCAGGTAGTGGGCAGAACAGGGGTTGTCCCGAGGCTCGGTGTAGGCACGATCGCTGACGCTCAGCCGCTCGGCCGCCAGCCGGTGCTCGGGGTGCTCGGAGAGTAAACGGTGGATCGGCGTGTCGTCGTGGTAGCCGTCGAGCGCGCCGCGCAGCCTCCAGAGACGGAGCGCCATGTCGATGGCGACGTCGCGGCAGGCCGGCTCGAGCCGATCGCGCCGGGCGCGGCGCGGCTCCTCGGTGTTGTCGCTGATGACCCACCACCATGCGTCGGCCGAATCGCCGTCGAGGTCGAGCCGCGCGAGCCACTCGAACCTCGATGCCAGCATGGTCCGCATGTGCCCCACGGTCAGCGCCGGGTCGAGCGGGCTGTGCTCATCGACGGTGAGCAGTTCGTCGATCAACCGGTCGTCGCCGTCGTGCAGTTCCAGCAGCAGCGACACGACCAGTTCGGCGGTCTCAGGACCGTGACTCTCCGACCAGCGGTACAGGGCATCGAAGGGGAGGGGGTCACGGCGGCAGCGTTCGAGAGCCTCCCGGATCTGCAGGACCACCGTGGCTACGTCGACGCTGTTGAGGAAGGGCCGGCAGTCGTCATCCGTTCCGTGGACGAAGTGCGCATGGGCCCGCTGGATCCACGCGTCGAGCCGTTCGAGCCGGTCACGGTTGCTCGGCAGCGCCCGCACATCGGCCAGCGCCATCTCGCGGATGGAGACCCACGCGTGGATCACTCTCGGGTGCTTGAACGCGAAGGGCACCAGCCCCAGGCCTGTGGCGTTGCCCAGCCCGAAGTACCGGCGCCATTGCTCGTCGAAGGGCACCGCGGCGTCGCCACCACTGGCGCGGGCGCAATGCTCCACTAGGTCGTATCCGAGTTCCCGGAACAGCCACGCGCACACGAACTGGGCCCGGTACGGGATCCGCAGGGGGTGGCCGTCGGGATATCCCTCGAAGGACCGCATCCCGTATTTTCCGTTGGCGTAGAAGGCGGTGCTTCGCAGGATGTAGCCGGCGTCGGCTACTAGATAAGGGTCGGGCTGTTTGCCTGCGGCGAGGGCATGCGCGAGGTAGTCGAAGAACCGCACGCTGCGATTGCCCCGTGTGAGCACCAGGACTCGCGGATCGAACCGGCCTGCCTCCTGCCTCGGCACCTGGCTCCGCAGCAGGCCGAGGAACTCTTCGGTGAGGTCGCCCTCCACGAGAGCGCCGGCGATCTCCCACCGTTCGGCGATGACGCGGTCAGTGTGCTCGCATTCGTCGATGGTCGTGGTGAACGCCACGAAGCTGAGCTTGTGGCCGCCAGCATCGATCTCGTACACCGCCTCGCCGTGGCCGCGGTCGTCGATGTTGAAACGGGCTCGCCGGGCGAGCCACCGGCTCCGGAACGCCCGGCGCAGCATCGTGCGGCTGAAGCTGTAGCGGGTCAAGCGGGCCGCGCCCATCATCGCCGGCTGCATCACCACCGCCGGGGGACGCAGGCGGGGACGTCGCCCGTCGAGTTCGGCCTGCAGTCGATCCTGGGATGGGGCAACAGCCGCCGTGGTCACCAACCCGCGCCTCCTGGAGATGATGGTAGGGCGGGGCTGGTGCCCCGCCCTACCGTCTCAGTTGTGTTGTCCGCGGCCGTCCGGCCGATGGTTCAGCCCGCGGCGAGCGCAGCCGCGATCCACGGGTCGATGACGTCGCGGTTGGCCGCTATCCATTCGGCGGCCGCAGCGACCATGTCATCGTTGGGGTTGGCGCCCGCGTCGATCGCCACCGCCTGGACGGCGACCGCCAGCGGGTCGATCTCGAAGTTGGCGAGCAGGGACGCAGCCGCTGGGTTGGCCGCCAGGAAGTCGTTGTTGGCCGTCACCACGATGTCTGACGGCGTGAACATGGTCGTGCACGGGTCGTTGGTGCAGGCATCACCCACCGCTGAGACTCCGTCCTGTCCCTCGAGGGCCTGGTCCGGCTCGATGGCGAGCCACAGCACGTCTCGTCCCGGCACGAGCTTGCCCACGAAGGCCGTGGGCGTCCACACATACTGCAGGACCGGACCGCCTGTCTCGAAGCTCGCCTGCGACTCGGCGAACAGCGCCGAATGGGTGGCCGACACCTGCGCGATGCGATCGTCCCAGCCGTTCTTGGCGATCGTGTCGTTCATCACCTTCTGGCAGCCCCAGCCGTCGTCACAGCCGTTGAGGTCGGCCTTGCCGTCGCCGTCGGTGTCGAAGTGGGCGACCGCGTCGGGGTTGTCGAGCAGTTCCCCGAGAGTGGTGAAGCCGTACTGCTCCACGCTGGGAATGTCCACCAGGAGGCCTTGCAGGGCGCCCGACGCCATCATCGTGCCGATGTACTGGACCCTGTCGCCGAAGGTGCCGCCGTCGGGACTCTCACCCTCCAGCAGGGGAGTGTGGTTGAGCGGCCATGACGACGCCCACAGGTCGTAGTCGCCCTGGGCCAAGGCTGGGTAGAACGTCGCCGGCGCGATCTCCTCGGGGTCGGTGACCTCGTAGCCGAGCTCCTCGAGGAGCAACTGCACTACGTAGTTCTGGAAGTTGGTCTCCTTCCAGTTGCCCCGCGCCATGGTGACGGTCACGCCCTCGCCGGGCAGCGCCATCTCTTGTTCGGCGGCCGCTTCCAACGCGGCCTGGGCCGCCTCGGCCTCGGCTTGGGCAGCCTCGACTTCGGCTTGGGCCGCCTCCAGGGCCGCCTGGGCCTCAGCTTGCTGCTCGGCGCTCGCCTCGGCTGCTGCCGCCTCGGCCGCTTCCAACGCGGCTTGGGCCGCCTCGGCTTCCGCCTGCGCCGCCTTCGCCGCAGCCTGCGCGGCATCGACCTCCGCTTGCGCCGCCGCGGCGGCACCGTCGTCGGCCGGTGCTGGCGTCGTTGCCGGCTCTTCGTCGTCACCACAGGCTGCGGCCAGCAGCCCGAACGTCAGAAGGACGGCGACGAGCGCTCGTCCACGGACAATTCTCATTGGTGGGTCTCCTTGTTGATGGCTCAGGAGCCTCCGACCCCGGAGCGTTGTCACTCGTTCTTCCTAGTTCAGACGGGCCATTCTCGCAATAGCGATGTCAACTTTGCTCCTGGGCCATCGACTGGCTTGCCCCACTAGTGTTGCGGGGCAGGGCTAGATCCAGGAACGGAGCGCATGCCGACCAAGGTCAAGATTGCGAACGTAACCAAGATCTTCGGCGACGAGCCCGACGGCGAGGCTCTCACGTTATTGCGAGCCGGCTGCTCGAAGGAGGAGATCAGGGAGCGCACCGGGCATGTCGTCGGCGTGAAGGACGCCGACATCGATGTCGAGGAAGGGGAGATCTTCGTGGTGATGGGCCTGTCCGGCTCGGGCAAGTCCACACTCCTCCGCTGTGTGAACCGGCTCTACGAGCCGACCACGGGCACGATCATCGTCGACGGAGTCGATGTGACAGCCCTCAACCCCAAGGAGCTCCAGGCTTTCCGCCGTGACAGCACCGGCATGGTGTTCCAGCACTTCGCCCTGTTTCCCCACCAGGACATACTCTCCAATGTCGCCTTCGGCCTGAGGGTGAAGGGCGTCGACCCCGAGGCCCGCAAGGCGGCCGCGGAGGGAGCGCTCGCGCTCGTCGGGCTGGCCGGTTACGAGAACAGCTACCCGCGGCAGCTCAGCGGCGGAATGCAGCAGAGGGTCGGGCTGGCCCGCGCTCTCGCCACCGACCCGGACATCCTGCTCATGGACGAGGCCTTCAGCGCTCTCGATCCTCTCATCCGGCGCCAGATGCAGGACGAGCTGATGGAGATCCAGGGTGAGCTCCACAAGACGATCCTGTTCATCACCCACGATCTCAACGAGGCGCTCCGGGTCGGTTCGAGGGTGTGCATCATGAAGGACGGGGCCATCCACCAGATCGGGGCGCCCGAGGACATCCTCATGCGCCCCGAGACCGACTATGTGGCCGAGTTCGTCCAGGATGTCGATCAGGGCCGGGTGCTGGCCGTGGACACGGTGCGCGAGGACGCGGCGACGGTGCCGGCCAGCGGGTCGGTCGCAGATGTGCTCAACGCCGTAGCCGGCGTCGGGTCGGATGCGGCCCATGTGGTCGATGCTGACGGCCGACCGCTCGGCGTCGTCACGCGCCAGTCGGCCGAGCGGGCCCGAGCCCGCGGCGACCAGCAGTTGGAGTCTCTCGTTGAGGCGGTGCCGGCCGTCACCGTCGACACGACGCTGGCCAAGGTGTACCAGCTGTTCGGGTCGGGCCTTCCTCTGGCCGTGATCGACGCCGAGGGCAGGCTGATCGGGGCGGTCCGGCCTCTCAAGGTGCTGGCCGAGCTGGGTCGGGTCGAAGGCGTCTCCGAGCAGTTGCAGCGAGCCAAAGCCCAAGAGGCTCAAGCATGAGTCGGCGATTGCTCGCTACCAGCTTCTGGGACAACGCCAACCTCGACGCGTGGGAGATCCCGTTCGGTCTGTGGATCGAGGAGATCGTCTTCTGGCTGACCACCCACATCAAGGGATTCCTGGACGCCGTCAAATGGCCCGTCGACAAGCTGCTGGAGCTCATCATCGACAACCTGCTGCAGGACTGGCTCCCGTGGCCGGTCGTGCTGTTGCTGTTCTTCCTGCTGGGGTTGGCCACCAGGAACATCCTGGTGGGACTGGGCAGCGCGGCTGGCCTCCTGATATGCGGGCTGCTCGGCAACGAGTACTGGGATCTCACCATGGAGACGCTCGGGATGATCATCGTGGCCGTGCTGATCTGCACGGTGATCGGAATCCCCCTGGGGATCCTGGCCGCCCGGGTCGACGCGTTCTGGAGCCGGCTGCGCCCCGTCCTCGACGGCATGCAGGTGATCCACCCCTTCGTCTACCTGCTGCCCATCATCTTCCTGTTCGGCGTCCGCCGGACCCCCGGCGTGCTGGCCACCCTGGTCTTCGCGCTGCCGCCTATCGTCAGGCTCACCAACCTGGGTATCCGCCAGGTCCCCTCGGATGTGGTCGAGGCCGCCCGGGCGTTCGGAGCGACCGAGACCCGGATCCTGCGCGAAGTGCAGATGCCGCTGGCCCGGCCCGCGATCATGGCCGGACTGAACCAGACCCTGCTGCTGTCGCTGTCGATGGTGGGAATCGTGGCGATCATCGCCGGCGGCGGTCTCGGCAAACCGATCCTCACCGCTTTGAACACCGCCGACATCCCCGTCGGCGCCTCGGCGGGCGCGGGCCTCTATTTCGTCGGAGTGCTCCTCGACCGGATCTCGCAGCCCGAGGAGACCGATGATTGGCGCGGGCTGCTGGCCCGGATACGCAGCGCTTGGGCTACCCGGGCCGACCCCGTAGTCCCCCCGGTGGCCGGCATGCAGGCCGATCCGGAGACCCCCGCTATGACGGCCGCGACGGCTGCGCCGGCGCTGACCACGTCGCACCGCATCGGGGCTTGGGCGGCCCTTGCTGGAGGTCTGCTGGCCGCCGTCTCGCTCTTGCTGACGTGGGGGAACGACGCCGGGCTGCTGTCGGGCTACGCCCGATTCGACGACAACGACCTTCCCGGCGCCCACAGCGGGCTGGACGCGACCGGCGGCTCCTGGTTCGGGATCGTGTTCGGCCTAGTCGCCGTGGTCGTCGTCTTCGGCGGCGCGTCGGCGCTGTGGCGGCCGCGTAGCCGGGACAAGTTCATCGCCGGCGGCGCCGCCTTCCTCGCCGCCGGTCTGGTGCTGGCCTCGCTCGCGGCGGCCTACCTGACCGTGTCGCCGCGTGGCGACAACTACAGCCACGGCCCCGGTGTGTGGCTGGGTCTCCTCGGAGCGCTGATCGTCCTCGGCGGGGGCGCCGGTGCGGCCCTCCGCATGAGGTCTGCCGACGAGCCTGCCCGTGCCAGTCCCCGCGAGTTGGCGGGCATGGTCGTGCTGACCCTGTTCCTCGTGTTCGCGGGAGCTTCCGGATCCTGGATCCTGGACCAGCGCAGCGACGCCGCTCAGATCGCCGCGGAACTGGCGGCCGAGGCGGAGGGCGCTGATCAGGGTGGCCTGGCGGCCGAGGTGCTGGCCGAAGCCCTCGCCGAGACCCGCCGCGTGGTAGTCCGCGGCCTGGACACCGATGGTCCGATGATCGGCTACACCGTCCTGGTCCTCACGCTTGCATCATTGGCGGCGACGCTCGGCCGACTAGCGCGCAGTCCTGCCGTCCAGCGCTACTTCGGCGTTGTGATGTTCGGGCTGGGATGTGCTATCGCCGCCATCGGGGTGGCCTGGGTCGCCTCCTTCGTCCGCTTGGCGACCCCGGCGCTGTCCCCCGGCGCGAGCGCCTTCCTGACGGTCGTCGGAGGCTTGATCGTGGCCGCACGCGGCTGGCGCGTCAGCAGCCCCGCCTAGCGCGTCCGGCGATAGGCGAGGCGACTCACTGCCGTTACCGGCCCCGGCGTCGGGTGCGGCGGCGGGCTAGGCGGTCCTCGGTTCCCGGTGTCGTAGAGGGGGCGGCGAACTCGATATCGGGCGGGGGTTCGTCGCCCCGCAGGACCGCTGCGATCTTGGCGGTATGGGCCGGGGTGCTGCCGCAGCAGCTGCCGATCACGGCCACCCCCGCAGCCCGTGCCCTGTGGGCGTGGGCTGCCATCACCTCGGGGGTGCCGTCGTAGACGAGCGCATCGCCGCTCCACACCGGCACGCCCGCGTTGGGCTTGGAGATCACCGGTGTGCCTGGCGATGTCGAGGCCACTGCGATCACGGCCGCTTCGGTGTCGGCGACGTTGTTGCCGCAATTGGCGCCCATGGCCGCCAGGCCCAGCCCGCCCAGCCGCTCGGCCAGCTCGGAGCCGGTGACGCCCATCATCGTGCGGCCGGCGGTGTCGAAGCTCATGGTCGCGGCCACCGGGAGATCGCAGGCCGAGCGAGCCCCTCGCACCGCGGCCTCCACCTCGTCCAAGTCGCTCATGGTCTCGATCCACAGCACATCGGCGCCCCCGGCGGCCAGGCCCTCGGCCTGCACGGCAAAGGCAGCCTTGCAATCCGCCGCTGACATGTTGCCCATCGGCTCGAGCAGCTCGCCGGTCGGACCCATCGAACCTGCCACCAGCAGCGTCCGGCCCGTTCGCTCGGCTTCGGCGTCGGCCTCCATCTTGGCGTTGCGGGCTGCAGCCGCATTCAGCTCCACCACCCTGTCCTGGAGGCCGTGCAGGGCCAAGCGGAAGCTCGTCCCGCCGAAGCTGTTGGTGATCACCAGGTCGGCCCCCGCCCGCAGGTAGGCCCGGTGGATGGCCCGCACCTCGCCGGCGTGATGCACGTTCCAGGCCTCGGGAGGGTCGCCGGCGCTGAGGCCCACCGCGAAGAGTTGGGTGCCCATGGCTCCGTCGGCCACGATGTGGCCCCTGGCCTCCAGGAGCCCGCTGATCGACGCGGTCATGGACCCCGGTCCGGCATGTCG
>VXNG01000195.1 GCA_009840695.1 Acidimicrobiaceae bacterium | reverse complement strand
GCCAGTGGAGCGGTCTCAGCCTCCCCAACATGGCCATCGGCCAGGGCCTGGCCGTCACCCCGCTGCAGATACTCCAGGCCTACAACACCATCGCCAACGGCGGAGTGCTGGTGCCGCTGAGACTGATCGTCGAGGACACCGGCGCCAGCGTCGGGCCCATAGAGGGGCCGGCACCGGTGCGGGTCCTCAGTCCCGACGTGGCAGCAACCCTGATGAGGATGCTGACATCGGTCGTTGAAGTGGGTACAGGCCGGGAGGCCGGCGTGGAAGGCTTCTCCATGGCCGGCAAGACCGGAACGGCCTGGCAGCCCTGCGACATCGGGTACGAGTGCGTCAACGAGAGGAACGAGCTGATCGGTCGCCACCACACCGCCACCTTCGCGGGGGTCGTGAGCAACGATGACGGTCCTGCGCTGGTAGTGCTGGTGATCATCGACCAGCCCAAGGGCGAACGCATCTCGGGGGGCAAGCTGGCCGCACCGACCGTGCGCAGGATCGCCGAGTACGCCCTGCGCCAGTTGCGGGTCCCCGCGGAGTTGGGAACCGTCGGTGGCGAGCGCCGCCGAGCGGATCCGGCCGTGGTGCCCCCGCCGCCGACGCTGCTCGCCGACCAGTCGCCGGACTCCAGCGAGTCGCAGACATGACAGCGGGGGCGTGCACGTGACCGGCGGGGCGAAGACATGACCAGCCTCGGCGAGTTGGCCCGATCGCTGCCGGCCGACCTGCTCCCGCCCGGCGACACCGGGGGCTTGCAGGACCTCGCCGACGCGGCGTCGGTCGAGGTCGACGACGTGGAGCACGACAGCCGGCGCGTCACCGGAGACGCCCTGTTCGCGTGCATCCCGGGCGCGGCCTGCGACGGACACCACTTCGCGGCCGATGCGGTCGCGGCCGGGGCGACCGCGCTGCTGGTAGAGCGCCCTGTGCCGGCGAAGGTGCCGTGCCTGCTGGTGGAGTCGGTCCGCCGGGCGGTAGGACCGGCTGCAGCCGCGGTACACGGACATCCCTCGCGGCGCCTCGACATGGCCGGTGTCACCGGCACCAACGGCAAGACCACAACGGTCCGGCTGGCCACAGGCCTGCTGAGGGCCGCCGGTCGAGATGCGGTCGAGATCGGCACTCTGACCGGCACTCTGACCACTCCCGAGGCCACGGACCTGCAGCGAACCCTGTCCGAGTCGATGGACCGCGGGGCGGGCGCCGCAGTCGTCGAAGTCTCCTCTCACGGCCTGGCCCAGCACCGGGTGGACGGATGTCGGTTCCGGGTGGCCGCGTTCACGAACCTCGGCCACGACCACCTCGACTACCACGGCTCGATGGACGACTACTTCGGGGTCAAGGCCCGGCTCTTCGCCCGCGAGCTGGCCGAGAGCGCCGTGGTGGACGTCACCGGCCCGTGGGGACGCCGCCTGGTCGACAGTCTCCCATCGGGGATGCCGCTGGTGGAGGTGGACCAGCGCGACATCGACCTGCTGCAGGCCGACGCCCGCTCCAGCGTGTTCCGCTGGCGCGACCAGGTCGTGACCCTGCCCCTGCCGGGGGCCTTCAACCGGGCGAACGCCGTGCTCGCGGCCGAGATCGCGTTGTCGCTCGGCCTCAGCCCGGACGCGGTCGCGGCGGGTCTGGCAGAGGCGGCACCGGTTGCGGGGCGTTTCGAGTCCGTAGATGCCGGGCAGGACTTCATGGTGATAGTGGACTACGCCCATACCCCCGATGGTCTCGCCGCTCTGCTGAAGGCGGCCCGGAGCCTCACCAAGAAGTGCCTCACCGTGGTGTTCGGCGCAGGTGGCGACAGGGACCGCGCCAAGCGGCCGGAAATGGGGGCAACCGCTGAGAGACTGGCTGACAGGGTGATCATCACGAGCGACAACCCGCGCTCCGAAGACCCTCAACAGATCATCGACGACATCGCTGAAGGCATGAGCCGCGCCCCCGACCTGAGTGAACCGGATCGCCGCAAGGCCCTGCGCCACGCCCTAGCCATGGCCCGACGCGACGATGTGGTGGTCATCGCCGGCAAGGGCCACGAGCGCAGCCAGATCATCGGGAACCGCAGACTCGCCTTCGACGACCGGGACGTGGTCGGCCAGGAACTGGAGCGTCTGGCGGCCCGTACCCCGGCGGGGGAGGCCGAGCGATGATCCGGCTGCTGATCGCGGGCTGCATCGCGATGTTCGTCTCCCTGCTGGGCTGCTGGATCCTGATACGCGTGCTGGTCCGTTACGGCATAGGCCAGCCCATCCGCGACGACGGCCCCCAGGAGCACCGGCTCAAGTCGGGCACGCCGACGATGGGCGGAATCGCCGTCGTGTTCGCAGCCACGGTCGGCTACGTCGTCAGCGACGTGTTCGGCGGCATTTACACCCGGACCGGCATCATCGTGATGGTCACCATCATCGCCGGAAGCATCGTGGGCCTGCTCGACGACTGGATCAAGGTGGTCGCGGCCCGCAACCTCGGCCTCAACAAGAAGACCAAGATCATCGGGCTGCTCATCGTCGGGATCGGCTTCGCATGGGCCATGACCGAGTTCACGTCGGTCCACACCACCCTCTCGTTCACCCGCTTCGACAGCCCCGGCCTCGAGTTAGGAAGGCTGGTCTGGTCGATATGGGCCGTCCTTCTCATCATCGCCACCACCAATGCGGTGAACCTGACCGACGGGCTCGACGGGCTGGCCGCGGGAGCCAGCGGAGTCGGCTACGGCGCGTTCATGATCATCGGGTTCTGGCAGTTCGACCACTACGACGACTACCAGGTTGCCCACGCCCTCGACCTGGCCGTTGTGAGCGCAGCCATGGTGGGCGCGATCATCGGCTTTCTGTGGTGGAACGCCGCGCCGGCCCGCATCTTCATGGGCGACACCGGCTCGCTGGCGCTGGGCAGCGGCCTGGCCGCCCTGGCCCTGGCCACCAACACGCAGCTGCTGCTCGGAATCATCGGTGGGCTGTTCGTCATCGAGACCCTCTCGGTGATACTGCAGATCATCTCGTTCAGGGGCTTCGGCCGGCGCCTGTTCCGCATGGCGCCCCTGCACCACCACTTCGAGCTGCGGGGCTGGCCCGAGACCACAGTCATCGTGCGGCTGTGGATCCTGTCGGGCCTGTGCACCGGCCTCGGTCTCGGGCTGTTCTACGGCGACGCGGTCAACACCGGCATAGTCGACTCGATCTCGAGACTCACGCCATGAGGCCGTTTCAAGCCGATGACCCTTTCGAAGTGCCCCCGACGCTGCTTCTGGCCGGATTCGGCGCAGCCAACCAGGCCGTCGCCCGGGCTCTGACGGCGAGGGGCCACGACCTCATCGCGTTCGATGACCGGGGCGACCCGAAGGTGGTGACGGCGGCCGCGGCCCTCGGCCTGGAACTGGAGATCGCCCCCGGTCCCGCCCGGCTCCACGAACTGGTCCGCTCGGCCGGGGCGGTCATCCCCACGCCCGGGCTGCCCGAGCGCCACCCGGTCCTGGCGGCGGCATCCGCCCGCGGCGTGCCTGCCGCCAGCGAGCTCGATCTGGCCGGTGCCTGGGACTCGCGGCCCGTCGCGGCCGTCACCGGAACCAGCGGCAAGACCACAGTCACCGAGATGGTGGTGGCCGCGCTCGAGTCCTCCGGCATGGCCGCGGTGGCCGCCGGCAACAACGACCTGCCCCTGGTGAGCGCGATCGAGCGGAGCGACGTGGAGGTGTTCGTGGTCGAGGCCTCATCCTTCCGTCTCAGCCACAGCCGTAGATTCGAGGCCGACGCGGCCTGCTGGCTCAACTTCGCACCCGACCACCTCGACGTACACCGCGACCTCGCCTCCTACGAGGCGGCCAAGGCCCGGCTGTGGCAACGGATGCCTCCTACAGCGACCGCGATCGCCAACCGTCGGGACGCCACGGTCATGAGCCACCTTCGAGACGACCGGGCCTCATGGACCTTCTCCGACGAGGGTCGAGCCGACTGGTGCCGCGAGGACAGCGTGCTGACCGGTCCGGACGGACCGCTGGTCGAGGTGAGGGAGTTGCGACGGGCAATGCCCCATGACATTGCCAACGCTTTGGCCGCCGCGGCCACCGCCTCGGTGGTGGGGGCCACCACCGAGGGGGTCGGCGACGCGCTGCGCAACTGGCAACCCGGAGCCCACCGGGTCCAGCGGGTCGCCACCATCGATGGAGTGACGTACTTCGACGACTCCAAGGCGACGACTCCCCACGCCACCGTCGCAGCCCTGCGCTCCTTCGAGGAGGCCGTGCTGATCGCCGGCGGCCGCAACAAGGGCATCGACCTTCATCGGTTGCGCGACGCGGTCGACAGGGTGAGTTGCGTGGTGGCCTTCGGCGAGGCCGCGGGCGAGGTGGCCGAAGTCTTCTCGGCCGACCGGCCGGTGCTGATGGCGGGCGATATGGCCGAGGCCGTGGACCTGGCCGCCAGCGCGGCCGAGCCGGGCACGGCCGTGCTCCTGTCGCCCGCCTGCGCCTCCTTCGACTGCTATTCCGGATATGCGGCCCGAGGCGAGGACTTCGCCCGAGTGGTGAGGGCACGGGCCCGGCGCACCGCCCCACAGGAGCCGGCGCCGTGATCGTGACCGAGCGCACCCGCGGCCGCCGGCAGGCACTCGTCGAGGCCCGGGCCCGCCACGCAACCGCCCGACTCCCACCCGACGGTCGCGGCCCCCGGCCCCCGATCGGCAGGCGCACCGGACTGTTCATGGCGCTGTTCCTGTCCGTCATCGCCCTGGTGTTGCTGGGCTTGGTGATGGCGTTGTCGGCCACGGCCGCTCCGAGCCTGTCTGGCACCAACTCGGCCTGGTCCCTGTTCAAGAGTCAGGCCACGTGGCTGGGCGTGGGCGTGGTCGCGCTCCTGGTGCTGTTACGCGTCGACTACCACCATTGGAAGCGGCTCGCGCCCATGGGCATCGGCGTGTCGCTCGTGCTGCTGGTGCTCACCTCGGTTCCCAGCGTCGGCCTGAGCGCCAACGGCGCCCGCCGTTGGCTTGGAGTGGGATCCATCGTGTTCCAGCCTTCGGAGCTGGCCAAGATCGCCTTCGTGGTCTTCATTGCCGACCTCCTGTCCCGGCCCGACCGGCCCATGGAGGACGTCCGGTCGACCCTCCAGCCCGTCCTGTTGCTGACCGGCGTGATGACCGTGCTGCTGATGCTGCAGCCCCATCTGGGCACGACCCTCGTGATCGCCGGCGTGGCCCTGACGATGCTGTACTTCGCCGGAGCCCGGCTCAGCCATCTGGTGGTTGCGACAGTGGCCGGTGCGGCAGCAACGGCCATGATGGTCGCCTACTCGCCCTGGCGCAGGGACCGCATGCTCGGATTCCTGGACCCTTGGGAGGACCCCTTCGGCAACGGCTACCAGACGCTGAAGTCGCTGCACGCCATGGCCACCGGCGGACTCGACGGCTTGGGGCTCGGCGCAGGACGGGCCAAGTGGGGCTTCCTTCCCTATGCGCACACCGACTTCATCTTCGCCGTCATCGGCGAGGAGCTGGGAATGATCGGCTCGCTGTTCGTCGTGATCCTCTTCGTGGGATTAGCCGCAGGCGGGCTCGGTGTGGCGCTGCGGGCTCCAGACCGGTTCGGAATGCTGCTCGCGGTGGGAATCACGTCCTGGATAATCCTGCAGGCCGCACTCAACATGGGGGCGGTTCTCGCCATATTCCCGGTGGTGGGGATCACGCTGCCCCTGCTGTCCTTCGGCGGCACCTCCCTGGTGGCGACGCTGGCCGCCATGGGGGTGCTACTCAACGTGGCGAGACAGATCCGATGAACGGGACCTGGGCCCTCATAGCCGGGGGCGGCACTGCAGGCCACGTGCTGCCGGGCATCACCATCGGCTCCGAGATCATCCGCCGGGGCGCCCCGCGCCAGGCCGTCCACTTCGTCGGCAGCGCTCGCGGTGTCGAGACGCGGCTGGTCGTCGAGGCCGGGTTCACCCTCACCGCGCTGCCCGGGCGGGGCCTGCAGCGCAGGCTCACCCCCTCGAGTGTGGCCGCCAATGCGATCGCGGCCGCCGAGCTCGCCCGGGCCTTCGCCCAGGCGCTCTTCGTACTGAGGCGCCGCAAGCCGGCCGTCGTGGTGGGGCTGGGCGGCTACGCCTCGGCGGCCTGTGGAGTGGCTGCGGCCCTGCTGCGCATACCCCTGGTGATCACCGAGCAGAATGCGGTTCCCGGCTTGGCCAACCGTCTCCTGAGCCGGCTGGCCGCCGGAGCCGCCACCGCCTTCGAGTCCACGGAGCTGCGGGGCGCCACCTGGACGGGCAATCCCGTGCGGAGCGAGGTGATTGCCGTGGACCGCTCGGGGGACGGGCCCGCGGCCCGGGCCGCGCTCGGCGTCGGAGACGGGCGCCGCATGGTGGCCGTATTCGGAGGCTCGCTCGGGGCCCGCACGATCAACAATGCGGTTACCGGGGCCCTGGACCTCTGGAGAGACCGGAGCGATCTCCATATACGGCACATCGCGGGACACCGCGACTACGAGGACCTGTCGCGCCGCATGCCCGCGGACTCGGGGCGCGCCCTCTCCTACGACCTGGTCGCCTACGAGAACGACATGGCCGCGGTGTACACCGCGGCCGACCTGGTGGTCGGCCGGGCGGGTGCCACCACCGTGGCCGAAGTGGCCGCGGCGGGAGTGCCGGCCGTGCTGGTGCCACTTCCGGGCGCGCCCGGCGACCATCAGACCGCCAACGCCCGGAGGCTGGAGGCCATAGGGGGTGCGGTGCGAGTCAGCGACGAAGACCTCGACGCGACCCGGCTGGTGACCGAAGTGGACGCCCTGCTGGAGGACCCGGACCGCCTTGACTCGATGGCTGGCGCGGCCCGATCGCTGGCCAGGCCGGACGCGGCAGGAGCCGTGGTGGACCTGATGGAGAGTTGCGCGCGGTATCCGTCCCCCCACCGGTCGGAGGCCGCAGGATGAGTATCGTGGACCTCTCCGCGCCCACCTCCATTCATGTGATCGGCGCAGGCGGCGCCGGGATGTGCGCCATTGCGTCGGTGCTCCGGTCCATGGGCCACCAGGTGACGGGATCGGATCTGCGCGACGGTCCGGTTGTAGCCAGGCTCCGCGCCGAGGGAGTGCCGGTCGCCATCGGCCACGATCCGGCCAACCTGGGTGACGCCGCCCTCGTCGCTATCTCGTCAGCCATCCGCGACAGCAACCCCGAGGTACGTGCGGCGCGCGAGTGCGGGGTGCCGGTTGTGAGGCGCAGCGAGATCTTGCCCGCAATCGCCTCGAACCGCAGGACTATCGCGGTGGCAGGCACACACGGCAAGACCACGACCAGTTCCATGCTGGCGCTGGTGCTGGTGGAGGCCGGTCTCAACCCCTCGTTCATAATCGGCGGCGACGTCAACGAGATCGGCACCGGTGCGATGTGGGACACCGGCGAATGGTTCGTGGTGGAGGCCGACGAGAACGACCATACGTTCCTGTCGCTCGACCCGGAGGTGGCCGTGGTGACCAGCGTGGAGTCCGACCACCTCGAGAACTACCAAGACTCGCCGGCCGCCCTGGCCGCGGCCTTCGAGCAGTTCCTGGCCTCGTCACACCACCGGATCGTGTGCAGCGACGACCCGGGCGCGGCCCGGCTGGGTGCGGCCCTCGGCGCGACCACCTATGGCACAGGCCCGGACGCCGACTTCCGCATGGTGGACGTCTCACTGAAGATGCCCGCCTCCGAATTCGAACTGTGGAGAGGCGACAAGCAGATGGGGGTCGTGAGGCTGCCGATCCCCGGCCTGCACAACGCCCTCAATGCGACCGCCGCGATCGTGGCGGCCGTCGCAGCCGGGGCGTCCTTCGCCGACTCAACCCGAGCGCTGGCCCGTTTCGGCGGCGTGGCCCGACGCTTCGAGTTCCGCGGCGACGTCTCCGGCATCACCTTCGTGGACGACTATGCCCACCTGCCCAGCGAGGTAGAGGCCGCACTGGCCGCGGCCAGAACCGGGCACTGGAACCGGGTGGTGTGCGTGTTCCAGCCCCACCGGTACAGCCGCGTCGCCTCCATCGGCTCGGAGTTCGCGCATTCCTTCGTGGGCGCGGACCACCTCGTACTGACCGGGATCTACCCGTCCGGTGAGGCGCCCCTGCCCGGTGTCACGTCGAAGATCGTCCTTGACGCAGTACTCGACGCGCATCCATGGTCGTCGGTGACCTGGCTTCCACGGCTCGACGAGGTTGCCGACTGGCTGGAGGCCCGCTTGCACAGCGGCGATCTGTGCCTGACGTTGGGAGCCGGCGACCTGACCTCTACGCCCGATGTCGTCATCGAGCGCCTGGAGGCTGGAGGGGCGGGGGTTGTGGCATGACCGCGGCCGTGCAGCATGTGCTCGCCGACCTCGACCGCCGACTGGCCTCCTCGCCCCTGGGTCGGGCGCTGCGGAGGGACTACGGGCTGGCCTCGCACACCACCTACCGGGTCGGAGGCCCGGCCCGGCTCTTCGTCACCGTGGCCGACCTGGCCGAACTCGAGACGCTCGCCGCCATCGTCTCGGGTGCGTGCGGAACCGGCCCGCCCGTGCCGGTGCTCGTGGTGGGGCGAGGGTCCAACCTGCTCGTGGCCGACCGCGGCTTCGACGGCCTGGCCGTCGCTCTGGACTCCCGGCTGACGCGATTCGACATCGACGGGCCAACGGTCGGCGCAGCCGGGGGCGCGCTTCTTCCTGTGGTCGCCCGCGCCTCGGTCGAGGCCGGGCTCACCGGCTTCGAGTGGGCCGTAGGGGTGCCCGGCACCGTGGGTGGAGCGGTGCGGATGAACGCGGGCGGTCACGGCTCGGACATGTCGGAGTCACTCATCGACGCGGTCACCGTTGATCTGCACCGGGGGGACACCGCCGTGCGCGCCGCGGCCGATCTCCAACTCGGATACCGAACCAGCGACATCGCTGCCCATGAGGTAGTCGCGTCAGTAAGGCTGAAGTTGAGGTTTGGGGATGGTGAGACATCCCGATCCGGCCTGACCGAGATAGTCCACTGGCGCCGGGCCAACCAGCCGGGCGGGCGCAACGCCGGGTCGGTGTTCACCAATCCCGAGCATGCAGCCGCGGGCGAGCTCATCGAGTCCGCCGGCGCCAAGGGCCTGCGCGTCGGCACGGCCGAGGTCTCCTCGAAGCACGCCAACTTCATCCAGTCCGATGAGGGAGGGCGAGCCTCAGACATCGTCGCAGTGATGCGCGAGGTGCGCCGCCGCGTCTGGAACGCCCACGGCGTCGAGCTGTCGGCGGAGACCCACCTCGTGGGATTCGAACCCTGGGAGCTGCCGTGAACGCCGCGACCGTGACTGTGGACCCGCGTATGAAGGCACGCCGCATCGCGGTGATCAGGGCGCAGGGGCGCCGACGCCTGCGGGTCCTCGCGGTGGTCTTGGGCCTTGTTCTGGCGGCCGCCGCGGCCTGGGGCGTCAGCCGCACGCCTCTACTGGACGTGGACCGGATCACGATCACCGGCACAGATCCCGCCGACGGCACCGAGATCCTCGACAGCTCGAACGTGTCGGTCGGTCTGCCGATGCTGTTCCTCGACGTCGACGAGGCGCAGCGGTCCGTCGAGTCGTTGCCCTGGGTCAGGTCGGCGCAGGTATGGAGGGACTGGCCGGCCACAGTGCGCATCGCCGTAGAGCCCCGCGTGCCGGCCGCCGCGGTGCCGGCCTCGGAAGGCCGGACGGCGCTGATCGACGCCAACGGCTACGCAATCGGCTGGGGGTCCGAGTCGACCGCGGTGCCCCATGTGTCAGTCCCGTTCTCGGGACAGCTCGGTGAAATTCACACGGCCACGGACGGGCCGCTCGCGGTCGTCGCGGCCATGCCCGAAGATCTCCGCGCCTGGGTCCGATCGGTCACCCTCGAGACGGACCACGACGAGATAGGCCTCGCGCTCGTCGGCGGCGCCACCGTCGTGCTCGGTGAGCCGGTACTGATCGACGACAAGATCAGCGCACTGCGAGCGGTGCTGGCGACCGCTGATCTGGCGTGCGTCACCACAATCGACGTGACCATGCCCGACATCGCCACCGTGACCCGCCACCGCCCCTGCTAACCCTAGAGCATCCCTTTAGGCCCTAATGGCTGACATCGCGGTTGTCTCCCCTAAGATGCAGTGAAGGTTCAATGCAGGGAGGTTGACGCAGCGATGGCCGATCCCCACAACTACCTCGCCGTCATAAGGGTGATCGGAGTCGGAGGCGGCGGCGTCAACGCCGTCAACCGGATGATCGACGCCGGCTTGCGGGGCGTCGAGTTCATCGCGGCCAACACCGATGCGCAGGCTCTGGCCATGAGCGACGCCGACGTCAGGATCGACCTCGGGCAGAACTTGACGCGAGGCCTGGGGGCGGGCAGCAATCCAGAGGTGGGCAAGCAGGCGGCCGAAGAGCACATTGACGAGATCCGCGAGGCTCTCAACGGATCGGACATGGTGTTCATCACCGTGGGCAAGGGCGGCGGTACCGGTACCGGAGCGGCGCCGGTGGTGGCCGAAGTGGCCAAGAGTTCCGGCGCGCTCACCATCGGAGTGGTGACGCGGCCCTTCAGCTTCGAGGGATCCCGGCGCTCGGTGCAGGCCGAAGAGGGCATACAGCGACTCAAGGAGAAGGTCGACACCCTGATCGTCATACCCAACGACCGCCTGATCGCGATCGCCGATGAGAAGACCTCCATGCTCAACGCCTTCCGCATGGCCGACGAGGTCCTGATGCAGGGAGTCGGTGGGATCACCAGCCTCATCACCACTCCCGGGCTCATCAACACAGACTTCGCCGACGTCCGGACCGTGCTCACCGAGGCGGGCAGCGCCCTCATGGGCATGGGAGCGGCGAGCGGCGAGGGACGGGCCGTCGCCGCGGCACGGGCTGCTATCTCCAGCCCGCTGCTCGAGTCCTCGATCGACCGGTCCCAAGGCGTGCTGCTCAATATCTCAGGCGCCTCCAACCTCGGTCTGATGGAGGTGAACGAAGCGGCCGAGGTAGTGCGATCCGTCGCCCACCAGGACGCCAACATCATCTTTGGAACGGTGATCGACGATGCTCTCGAAGACGAGGTCAGGGTCACGGTGATAGCCGCCGGCTTCGAGAGCGACCGCCAGGGCTACGGGGGCGGCGGCCAGCGCCGGACGCGGCGGGAAGGCCGGCCCGCGGCCCGCGCCGGCTCCTCCGACGCCATGCAGATCGCCGACGTCTTCGCAACCGGCGAGCACACGGACGCGCCGGTCGGCGTCGATCTCAACGACGAGTTCGATGTTCCTGACTTCCTGAGATGATTGCGCCCTAGAGGCCGAGCGGGAGCCGGATGATCGAGCGGCTGGTGCCCGCGGGCGAGGGACTGGTCGCCAGGGTCCGTTGCTCCCAGAGATCCGACGGCGACTTTCGCTGCGACACCAACGCCAGTCCGAGCCCCGATCACCATCGTCGTCTGGACCGCAGGCGCCAGCGGCTGATGGTCGGGGAGTGGACGTGGCTCAAGCAGGTACACGGCGCCGACGTAGTGGTCGTAACCGAATCAGGCGACAAGGCGGGGTCCGTGGCCGACGGCGCGGTGACCGCCGTGCCTGAGGCGGTGCTCGCCCTGCACACTGCCGATTGCGCGCCGGTTGTCGTGGTGGGCGACAGCGCAGTTGGCGTGGCCCACGCCGGATGGCGGGGCATCGTCGCCGGCGTGCTCCGCGAGGTCGTTCAGGCTCTGCACAGCCTGACGCCGGACTCGGGCGGCGGCCTGCGAGCGGTAGTGGGACCGGTGATCAGACCCTCCGCATATGAGTTCGGCCCGGCAGAGCTTGCCGCGGTGAGCGGTGCAGTTCGCGGCGACGTCACCAGCGTCACCTCCTGGGGCGCGCCCGCCCTCGATCTCGTCTCGGCGGTGCGGGGAGCCCTGCGCACCGCCGGTGTCAGCGACGTGGAGGATCTGGGATTCGACACCTCCCACGAGTGCTTCTTCTCGCACCGGGTCCGCGGCGAACGTGCCCGTCAGGCGACCACCGTCCGACTGGAACGCGTATGAGCGCGTCGCCGGTGACGGTGGCCGCCATCGGAGAGCGTTACGAGGCCGTGCGAGCCCGAATCGCCCGGACCGCAGGCCATGACGTAACCGTGATCGCGGTCACAAAAGCGCTCGGCTCATGGGCCATCGATGCCGCAGCCGCATGCGGGATCGGCCACATCGGAGAGAACTACGCCCAAGAGTTCCTGACCAAGCTGACCGGCGTGACTGCCGTCCCCAGACCCCGGGTCCACTTCGTCGGACACCTGCAGCGCAACAAGGTCAAGATGCTGGCCGGTTGTGTCGACGTGTGGCAGACGGTCGACCGACCGGAGCTGGCCCGTGAGATCGGTCGTCGCGCCCCGGGGGCGGAAGTGATGATTCAGGTGAACATCTCCTCGGAGGAATCCAAGGGGGGCTGCCGGGCCGCAGAGACAGAGCAACTGGCCTCGGTAGTCGCTGACGCGGGACTGAACCTGGTCGGCCTGATGGGCATCGGGCCGCTCGGGCCGCCCGAGGGGGCTCGAAGCAGCTTCAGGTCGCTGCGGCAGATGGTCGACACCCTGGGCCTTGGCCACTGCTCGATGGGCATGACCGACGATCTCGAGGTTGCCGTGGCCGAGGGCGCGACGATGGTTCGAATCGGGAGGAGCCTCTTCGGCGAACGTCCCCGCCGCGGCGTGCGAACCGTGCCACAATGACACGAACCACCGGTGAATCGATAACGAGCGTGACGCGCTAAAGTCTGCTCAAGGAGCGACGATGTCGATGCTGAAGAAGGCGATGATCTACCTCGGGCTCGGGCCCGACGAGCACTACGAGAGCTACGAAGACCCGATCCGCCCGCATCAACCCCCGGTCGCAACGCCGGGCCGCTACCCGGCCGGAGCCGACACCGTCCCCGGGCAGGGCGTGTCGGTGGCGTCGGGCTCAGCCTCTGACAGCGCCGTACTGGGCCGGACCGTCCGACCCATCAGCCTCGCGCCGGCTGAGGATGGGGCACACATGGACGACCTTGACACAGACAGTTCGGTGCGGGTCGTGCATTCGATGCCCTCCAAGACGATGAAGCCGCACGCCGTCTCTCCCGACGCCTTCAATGACGCTCAAGAGATCGGGGACCGGTTCAAGTCGGGCCAGCCCGTGATCGTGAACCTTCAAGCGGTCGACCGTGACCTGAGACGTCGCCTGGTGGACTTCTCCAGCGGCCTCTGCTACGCGATGGGCGGCAAGATGGACCGCGTCGCCGACCAGGTGTACCTGCTCACCCCGGCCGACGTGGAGGTGTCGCGAGGTACCGCCCGTCGCAAGCGCGGCTGACCAAGCCCTCAAGGGCCCGAGCGGCCCGTGAGCGAAGCGAACAGGAGCGGCAAGAAAAGTGTTCATTCTCTGTCTGCTGCTACAACTCTATGTGTTCGCCATCTTCGGTCGGGTGCTGCTGAGCTGGTTTCCGCTCAATCCGAACGGCGCCATGGCCACCGTGGCGGGCTTCCTGTACACCGTCACCGACCCGGTCATGAAGCCGGTGCGCCGTATGCTGCCCACGGTCCGGTTCGGCGGGATGGCGCTCGACCTCTCACCCGTGATCGTCATCTTCGGGATCTTCTTCCTGCAGAGGATGCTCCGAGCGCTCGGAATCTGCTAGCCGCCGTCCGCCGGAACGGTCGGCCACGACTGGGGGAGCATCCACCAACACCGATGGTGCCCGTGGCATCATCGCCCGCATGAACGCACTCAACGACCTCGCCGCCGAGGTCAAGTTTCGCGAGCGGATGCGCGGCTACGACTACGAAGAAGTGGACAGCTACGTCAAGACGGTCGGCCGCGCGGCAGCTCAAGCCAAGGATCGGATCGCGGAGCTCGAGCATCGCTTGGCCCAGCTCGACTCCCAGGCCGGCGATGACGACGGGGGCACGGAGATCCGCGAGACGCTGCTACGAACGCTCGTACTGGCGCAGCGCACCGCCGACTCGGCCGTGTCGGAAGCACGGTCCGAGGCGAAGTCGATAACCGACTCCGCCAAGGAGCGGGCAGCCAAGACTGTTTCCGAAGCCGAGACAGCAGCCAACGAGCGCCTGCGCTCGGCCGAGGAGCGCGCCGCCCGCATGCTGGCCGAGTCCGAGGAGAACGGTCAGCTCATCATCGCCGAGGCCAAGAAGACGGCCGCGGCCGAACTCGCCTCGGAACGGGAACGGGCGCAGGCGGAGCTACGGGATCTGGAGACTTCCAAGAGCGAACTGGAGACGGTCGTGGCCGAGATCCAGGCCAGGCTGGAGAGCGAGCGGGACATGCTCCGCAGTCTCGCGGTCTCGTTCCAGTCCTTCGTCGAGATGTTCGAGCCGGTCGCCGACGACAGCGACCCGGTCGCCGACGATGCAAGCACCGACGGCGACCGGGCCGAAGCCCTCGAAGCCTCGGAGGACATCGCAGAGGAGGAAGCACCGCCGAGTGCTGCCGATGCCGCTCCGGACGATCAAGCCCTCGAGGCGGATCCCGAAACGGGAGTCGAACAAGCGCTGCCCGCAGACGCCGTTGATGCCGACACGGTGCCCGATCTGCCCATGGTCGAGTGGGACGAGGACATCGAGCACGATCCATACGATCCATCTGAGGACATCGACACCGCGGTGTCTGAGCCTGTCGCCGCGGATGTGGTCCCGTTGGAGGCCTCGACGAGCGGCAACGGTTCGGCCAACGGGGAGCCGGACGACTCCTTCCGCGCCGACGAGGTACCTTCCACGGGACCTGCGACCATGCCCTTCGGAGTTGACAGCCCGGAACTCTTCGACATGGACGCCGAGGAGGACGACGAGTTCATCGAACAGCTCCGGCAGGTGGTCAGCAGCGATGCGCCCCTGCCCGACGGGGACGCGGCCATGGCAGCCTTCTTCGACCACGACGACGGCGGCGGTAGGCTCGGCCCCCGGGCTTGACCATCACGAGCCGTCTGAACCACCGTCATGTCCGAGGGTTCGCCTCGGGCGGCGGTACCGGAGATTGAGAGACATGGCCAAGGCCAAGAGCACGCAATCCGCCCGACCCGGATCCAGGGAACCGGCAACCGCGAAGTCGTCGTCCAAGGCGGAGACGGCCAAGACTGCCAATCCCCGCTTCGACTCGCCGTTCCTCGAAGAGATGCGCCGGAAGCTGCTCAAGGAGCGAGCCAAGTACCTCCATTCGGCCGAGGAGTACCAGGCTGAGGCAGAGTCGCTGCTGGCCACACGCGAGCCCGGCGACGTCCAGTTCGACGAGGAGGGGGGCGAGGGCACCACCGTCGCGGTCGAGCGAGAGCGCGACCTGGCCCTGTCCAGTCAGGCGCGCCACACGGTCAGCCAGATCGACGCCGCGTTGGAGCGCATAGACGACGGCACATACGGCTTCTGCGTCACGTCGGGTGCGCCGATTCCCAAGGCCCGCCTCCGGGCCATCCCCTGGGCCGCCGAGCGCGTCGAGGTGAAGGCGGGCGGCCTCGGTCGCCGGTAGAGCGCCCGGCCCCATGACGGGCGGGCCCGCCTACCGTCATGCCCTCCGGGCTGTGGCTGCGGCCACGTCGGTGGTCGTAGTCGATCAACTCACCAAGTGGTGGGCACTGGAGGCCCTCGACGGCGGCCGCGTCATCGACTTGGTGTGGACGCTGCGGCTGCGCCTCGTCTTCAACACCGGCGCGGCCTTCAGCAGCTTCCAGGGGCTCGGGCCGCTACTGGGGATCGCTGCAGTGGCGATCGCGGCTGTCCTGCTCCTCAATCGGCGGCTGGCCGCCGACCGGTGGTCGGCCATCGCGGCCGGGTGCATCGCCGGGGGAGCGCTCGGCAACCTGATGGATCGCCTCTTCCGATCCAGCGACGGCTTCCTGCAGGGTGCAGTAGTCGACTTCATAGACGTCCAGTGGTGGCCGGTGTGGAACGTGGCCGACATGGGGGTCGTGCTGGGAGGAGCGGCCCTGGTGTGGCACACGTACCGCCGAGCAAGATGACTCCAGCGGGAGAAGTCGTAGGCACAGCCCTCGACGGCCTGCGGCTCGACCGGGCCGTAGCTCTGGTTGCCGACGTGAGTCGCTCGGCGGCGGCCCGGCTGGTGGCGGCGGGCGGCGTGCGCTTGGATGGGACTGTTATCACCTCGGGTGCTCGGCGGGTCGCCGCGGGCGAGTCGCTGTCGATCGACGTCGAGTCCCACCACGATCCTGTCCCGGTACCCGATGCCGAGGTGGCCTTCACGACAGTCTTCGAGGATCCGGACGTGATCGTGGTGGACAAGCCCGCTGGACTGGTGGTGCATCCCGGCGCGGGGCACGACCGAGCCACCCTCGTCAACGGGCTGCTGGCTCGCTATCCGGAGATCGCGGGCGTCGGTGACCTCTACCGGCCAGGCATCGTTCACCGGCTCGATCGAGGCACATCGGGGCTGCTGGTCGTGGCCCGCACCGAGCGCGCCCACCGATCGTTGGTCGAGCAGATGCGCTCCCACGAACCGGAGCGGCTCTACAGCGCGCTGGTCTGGGGACACCCCGAAGCCTCCGCAGGGGTTGTCGACGCTCCCGTGGGCCGGTCGAGCCGCAACCCGTTGCGCATGACCGTGACCGACCGGGGACGCCCCGCCCGCACTCACTACGAGGTGGAGCAGCGCTTCTCCGAGCCGGCACGGGTCGCCTTGCTTGCCTGCCGGCTCGAGACCGGACGGACCCACCAGATCAGAGTCCACCTCCGGGCCATCGGCCACGCCGTCGTAGCCGATCCGACCTATGGGGCCGGGCACGCCGCAGCAGGGCGCGGCGGCGGCGTCTTCGGGCTGTCGCGCCCGTTCCTGCACGCTCGCTCCCTGTCGTTCGGCCACCCCGTGACCAAGGAGACGGTGAGAGCGGAGTCGCCCCTTCCCGCCGAGCTGGCCGAAGTGCTGGCGTCCTGCCGGTAGACAGCGCCGAGAAGCTCTAGGCGGGATCCTCGTCGACCGGCCAGGCAGCCTCGCCCTGGGCCATGGCGGTTATCTGGGCCAGGCTGAAGGAGTCGAGGAACCGGCGCATGTGGGAGCCCGAGGCCGCCCAGATCGCCAGCAGCACGCATTGGCCCTCGTGATCGCAGGCGCCGTCGGTGTGAGGCTCCCCGAAATCACCCGCCGCGATCGGGCCGTCCACGGCCCGCACGATCTCCGACAGCTTGATGTCGGCAGGGTCGCGGGCCAGCACATAGCCGCCGCCCACACCTCGCTTGGAGCGCACCAGGCCGGCCCCTTTGAGAGCCAGCAGGATCTGCTCCAGATACGGCTGGGGCAGCGCGGTGCGCTCGGCAATCTCCCGCACGGAGGTCGGAGCGTTCTCCCTGTGCAACGCCAGTGACAGCAGGGCCCGGGATGCGTAGTCCCCGCGTGTCGACACCCTCACGGCCGTGCCCCCGCAGCGGCGAGGGCGGCGCGGTCACCGCGTGTCGGCACAGTCACGGTGGCATCCTAGATGCCGTGGCCCGACCGGAACCCATCCCCGCGCACCGCGAGCCGGTCCTGCCCGCGTACGGCGGCGGATCCGTGGCCGACATCGTGCCCGCGATCCTCGAGCCCGGTACCTCACCGGGACCGCTGCCGGACGAGGTCTTCGAGGCTCGGGCCGTTGTGGTGCTGATTCTGGACGGACTGGGCGCCGAGCAGCTCGCGACCCGGCAGCGGGCGGCGCCCACGTTGCACGAGATGCAGGTCGCCACCGTCACGACCGTGGCCCCGAGCACCACAGCTTCCGCCCTCACCTCCATAGCGACCGGCGTCGGGGTGGGCGAGCACGGAATCGTGGGGTACCGGATCCGAACCGATGACGGCAACCTCAACATCCTCAAGTGGAAGACGCCGCAGGGAGACGGCCTGGACCGCCATCCGCCCGAGCGTTTCCAACCCGTAGCCGCCTTCGGCGGCCAGCGCCCGCCCGCGTTGCAGAGGGAGGTGTACCGCAAGTCGGGCTTCAGCCGCGCCTACCTGCGCGACGCTCGCCGGTACGGGTACAAGATGCTGTCGAGCCTGGCGGTGGAGGTGAGGCGGCTGCTGTCCGCGGGAGAGTCCTTCATCTACGCCTACTACGAGGGCCTGGACATAGTGGCCCACGAGCATGCCTTCGGCGAGCACTACACCGCAGAGCTGCGCGCCTGCGACCGGCTGATGGCCGATCTGCTCACCGTCGTGCCTCGCGGCACCGCGGTGGTGGCCACATCCGACCACGGCCTGGTTGACTGCTCCGACGGCCTGATCAAGATCGATCGCTCTGTACTCGACTGCGCCCATGCCGAGTCCGGTGAGGCCCGATTCCGCTGGCTGCACGCCCGGCCAGGCCGGGGTCGCGACCTGTACGAGGCTGCTGTCAGTGCCCACGGCGCGCAGGCCTGGGTCCATACCGCCACCGAGATCATCGAAAGCGGCTGGCTGGGACCGGTCGTGACCGACGCCGCCCGGTCCCGGCTGGGGGATGTGGCGCTGGTGGCCCGGGACGCCTGGGCGTTCAGCCATCCCGACGATGGCTCCGGAAGGCTCATAGGCCGCCACGGCTCGTTGACCTCGGCCGAGATGCTGGTTCCGCTTCTAGTGCACGTCTCGTAGGGTGGGGCTCGTGGACGGCAACGAACCTGAGGTGCTGGCTCCGGATGCGATCGAGGTCGGCGGCCAGGCCGGCGACGAGATCAATGAGACGATCGATCACCCGGCCAAGGTGATGCGCATCGGCACC
>VXNG01000113.1 GCA_009840695.1 Acidimicrobiaceae bacterium | reverse complement strand
ACGGCCAGGCCCTGGCCGATGGCCATGTTGGGGAGGCTGAGACCGCTCCACTGGCTCAGCGGGAGCAGGATGCCCTTGGACTCTCCCTTGAAGTCGAGGGCCGTGCGGGTCCCGAAGCCGAAGGACCGTATGGTCCGGTACAGCTTCTCCTCGCCGGTCATCTGCGCCATCCTTATGGTGCCGATGTTCGATGACCGGGCGACGATCTCCGTGGGAGTCCACTGGGTGTCCGGGTGGGTGGGGGTGTCCTCGAAGCGATGCTCCCAGACCGTCAGGTACGAAGGCACGTCGATGGCCACATGCTCATACACCGCCCCGCTGGACAAAGCGGCAGCCGCAGTCACCGGCTTGAAGACCGATCCCGGTTCGTAGCTCCAGGTTGCGGCCAGATTGTGCCGCGTGCAATCGACGATTCCGTTGGAGGCCCTGGCCACATTGGCCATGGCGACGATCTCGCCGGTGGCCGGGAGCGATACCAGGGCCACGCCCGAGGAGGCGCCGGCCGCCGCGACGACCTCGAGCATCATCGCCTCGGCCTGGTACTGGATGTTGCGGTCCAGGGTCATGGTGATGTCCCGCCCCTCGGTGGGCGCGGTCACTTCTTCGAGACCACCTGGGATGGTCGTGCCGTCCACGCCGACTTCCTTCATCACCCGCCCCGCGGTGCCCGACAGGTGCTCGTCGTAGCTCTCCTCGATGCCGCTCATGCCCACATGGTCGATGTTGACCCGCCCGACCGCGGCCAGGGCGGAGCAGCCGCCGTTGGGATGCTCGCGCCGCGGCTCGGAGATGACCCTGATCCCCTCGATCCCCAGGTCGTCGACGTGTTCTCCGACGTCGGCATCGATCTGGCGGGCCACGTAGCGGAAGGCTCCGTCGCCCCGCAAGTTGTCCACCAGATCCTCGGCCTTGATTCCCATCACCTCAGAGAGGGCGGCGGCGACCGCGTGGGGGTCCGCGATCAGCCGGGGGTCGGACACCACCGTGGCGGCCGGCAGCGACAGGGCGATGGTGCGACCGTTGCGGTCGAACACCGTCCCGCGGGGCGCGGGCACGATTATCTCGCCGAGCGGGTTCGACACCTCCTCGAGGACCCGGGGATCGGGAGTGGCCTGCACGTCGACTATGCGGTAGACGAGACCTCCCAGAGCGAGCACGAGCACCACCAGCACGGTCACCACCCGGCCGCGGCCTACCAGCGGCAGCGGTGGCGTGGGCCGGGATCTGCCGGTCGAGCCCGAACGGCTGGGATGCCGCGCCGATGCATCGAAGCGCCCCCGGGGAGGCGTCATCCCGCGGGCCTTCTGGACTCTAGGGGTCCTCCGGACTCCGGGAGTCCTGCGGCCGGGGTCGTGGATGGCGGCGGCGTCCAGCCCGAAGACCCGAGTTCGAAGGGATCGGCGTCGGGTGGCGGGAGCCGGTCCGGGCCGACCGGGGTGAGCACGGCCAGGTCGGCTGCGGGGACCAGGCCGGCGGACTGCGCCTGGTCGGCGAGGCCCTCCGGGGAGTCGAGGTAGGCGATCTCCGCCTGGAGCTTGTCGATCCGCTCGTAGCGCTGCTCGTTGTGCTCGATCAGGTCATCCAGGGAGGCCTGGTTCTCGACGAGCACCGCGTGCAGGGCCGCGAGGGCCAGGCACACCGCGAACAGGCCCAACGCCACCAGTGTGCTGATGCCGCCTATCGAACGGCGGGCCGCACGCGGCGGTGGGGCGACCTTCAGGTCTGGTGACGGCCGCTCGGATCCCGGAGCGGGCGCACCGGCGGTTCGCTGGGAGGCTCGCCGCTGAGGCTGCGGTGCCATCAGTCATCCCTAGACAGGCGTTCCACCGCTCGCAGCCGTGCCGCGCTGGCTCTGTGGTTGGTGGCCTTCTCCGACTCGGTCGGCGTGCGGGCCCGCCGTCCCAGCAGCCGTACCGTCGCCTCGGATCCGGGTGGCGGTGGCAGGCCCGGCCGGGGCGGCGGGAACTCGCCGGCGGATCGTCTGAAGACGTTCTTGACGATCCGGTCCTCTCCAGAATGGTAGGAGAGCACGACGCAGCGTCCTGAACCTACGAGACGATCGATGCCATGGGTCAGGGCCGCTTCGAGGATCTCCAGCTCGCGGTTCACCTCGATGCGCAGTGCCTGGAACGTGCGCCGGGCAGGATGGAAGCGACGGCGCGCCGGGGCCGGAACGGCCTCGGCCACGACCCGGGCCAGTTGCGTCGTGGTGGTGAGGGGTCGTCGGGCCACGATGGCGGCGGCGATGCGGCGGCTGTGCCGCTCGTCGGCGTTGCGGCGGAGGATCGAGGCCAGCGTGCGCTCTTCGGCGTGATTGACGATGTCGGCTGCGGTTACATCGCCGGTGGGATCCATCCGCATGTCGAGCGGGCCGTCGAGGCGGTAGCTGAAGCCCCGTTCGGGCCGGTCGAGCTGGGCGGAACTGACTCCGAGGTCGAACAGGCAGGCCGAGATCCGCGGTTGGGAGATCTCGTCCAGCACATCACCGAGCGCGTCGAACCTGCGATGCCGCAGGGCGACCCTGTCGCCGAAGCCGGCGAGGCGCTCCGCGGCGGCTCGCAGCGCGTCGGGGTCGCGGTCCAGGCCGACCAGGCGCAGATGGGGAGCGTGCTCCAGGAGGGCTTCGGCATGGCCGCCCCCTCCGACGGTGCCGTCGACCACGACGCCGGCGGGCGCCTCGGCCAGTACCTCCACAACCTCCCGGCACATGACCGGCAGGTGGAAGGCGCTCGGGCCGCCTCCGGTACCGGCGGTCACGTCGGGCGCCCGGTCATCTGCAGTTCCCCGACCGACGGCGCACGTCGGGATTTCTCCCCCGATCGAGCTGATGGCAAGCGGGCGGAGTACGGGTCTTCCATCTGCCAATCGGGGAACTGCACATGACCGGGCAGCTCTTCGGCGACTGCTGCGGTCCGGGTGGTTGGTCTGGTCTCGGGTCGGGTGCGGGTGGTCGGGTCGGCGTCGCGGGCTGGGGTGGGCCTGCTGGAGCGGGGAACGGCGTTCAGGCACTGGCGATCCCCCTTCCGTGCGTGATGGCGTCGGCCAGGCGCTCGGTGCCCACGGACTGGACCTCGGCCCAGCGGTCGGGGTTCCAGACCTCGATGCGGCGGATCATGCCGGTGACGATCACCTTGCGCTCGAGTCCGACCGCGGCCCGAAGATGGGGCAGGATCCTCATGCGTCCCTGGCCGTCGGGCACCACGAAGTCGGCCTGGGCCGCGAAGCTCCGCAGTGCGTTGATGTCCACTTGCTCGCCGCCCACCTGCGACCGGAGTTGGTCCGCGGTCTCGGCGAACTCGTCGACCGGCAGGATCCCCACACACGAGTCGAGCGCGGTGATGTAGGCGCCGCCGGCCAGATGGCTGCGGAACCCTGACGGCAGGATCAGCCGGCCCTTGCCGTCCAGGGTGTGCTCGTGGACGCCGACGAATAGGGTGCGATGGCCGGTCATGGTTGACGCTCACGCCCTCGACCCGAGTCCGGTCGCTCCCAAATACTCCACAACACACCACTGTACTCCCTTTCACACCCCCACGCAAGTCAAGCGCGCGAGAACATCGCGCCTGAGGACATAGGCGGTTGTGCGACTGCTACCGGTTGTCTCTCGCCTGCGCCTCTAGGGCTCCAAGCAGGGCTTCGGTCAGGTCGGCCTCGGTGGCCGGGATGGCGTCGCACCGGCCCTCCAGCGCCGCCCGGCCCGCGGCCCGGTCGGCCGGTGTGATGTCCAGGAGTTCGAGCTCGTCGAAGATGCGGTCGGTTGGGCCGGCGGCGGCTGTGGGCGGGTGCCGGAGCAGGGCCGTGGTCTGAATGCGGACCCGTTGCCGGGTGCGGCGCTGGCTGACCCCCACCACCTTGCGGCCGCCGGCGAAGACCTCACCGGGACCGGACCCGGCGAAGCACACCAGCCTCCCCCACCGATCGGCTACGAGTCGGCCTGAATGGACCGAGATCGGTTCGGCAACGAAGGGCTCGATCACCGTGGACCAGAGTTTGCCCACCCATTGAGCGGCGTAGGCCACATCGTCGCTCCAGAGCGGGTCGGAGGACGGAATGAAGAAGTCGGTCCAGACCTGGCTTCCGGGACGCAGCAGCACCGCTCCCCCGCCGCTGCGACGTCGCAGGACCTCCGCGCCCGCGTCTGCCGCCCGGCCCTCGTCGGCGGCTTCGGGCCTCTGCGTGCTGCCGAGCACGAGAGCGGGCCTGGTGACGGTGTGAATCCTGGCCAGCCGCGTAGCGGTGGCCGGGGGCTCGGCGGTCGCGAGCAGGTTCGAGACAGGGCCGTGCAAGCGCTCGACTGTCCACGGATGGACGCTCGAGCGGGTCGCAGCGCCGCCGGCCTCCACTCCGGGAGACCCGTCAGGCCGGCTCACGCGGTGCGGAGGTCGCCTCGTGGTTGCAGGTAGGCGGTCCAGACGTCGGGCACGCCTCCGGCGGCGATCTCGACCCAGGTCGACGGTGACGGCGCCTCGGGACGGCGTCGAAGCCGCATACCACTCTCGCGGGGCAGGCGATCCCGCTTCTTGGCGTTGCAGCGCCGGCAGGCCGCGACCACGTTCTCCCAGGTGTGCATCCCGCCGCGGCTGCGGGGCACCACATGATCCATCGTCTCGGCCCGGTCGCCGCAGTACTGGCAGGAGTCGCGGTCCCGGGCGAACACAGCCCGCCGGTTCGGAGAGCGGTGCCGGGGACGGGGCACGCTCACATAGTGGCTCAACCGCACCACTGACGGCACCTCCACCGATCGCCGCTCAGACCGGAAGGCCCGGCCCGCCGGGTGCAGCATCTCTACCTTCTGGTCCAGCACCAGACACACGGCGCGCCGCGCGCTCACCACGGCCAGCGGCTCGAAAGTGGCGTTGAGGACGAGCACCCCGGACATCGGGGGGGAAGGCTAGCCGGACCGGCGCGGTCTACCGGAGGCCGAGCGGTTGGTGCGGGTCCGCCGGGGTGGAGTGAGGCCCCTGGGACCGAGCGGCCCGTGAGCGCAGCGAACAAGAGCGGGAAGCAGGCCCGAGCGGCCCGTGAGCGCAGCGAACAAGAGCGGGCATCAGGAGGCCGAGCGGTTGCGGGCCCGGCACCACTCCAGCCAGACGACTATGTCGGCTGGCGACGGTGGGATCCCAGGATCGCCGTACATCGTCTCTGACCTGAAGCGGGCGAGCTCTACCGGGGGCAGCGGCATGAACGGGGGCCGGCGCCACCAGCGGTCAGGAGCGAAGCGCGCCAACTGAATCAGGGCAGTCGACCAGAGTCGGGGTCGGGCGGCTACGGCCATAGTCGACCGTAGAACGACCCTGGCAGCGAACACGGCACCCACGCGGCAAGCCTAGAGGTGGAGCGGCTATACGCTGGCTCGCAATGGGACGCTTCGACGAGCAGTTCAAGCTCATTCACCAGAACATCGAGTTCGCCGTCAAGGGCAAGGGCGAAGTCGTCGAGCTGCTGATACTCGCCCTGGTGTGCGGGGGCCACGTACTCATCGAGGACGTTCCGGGCGTGGGCAAGACCACCCTCGGCAAGGCGCTGGCCCGCAGCGTCGATGTCAGCTTCGGCCGGATCCAGTTCACTCCCGACCTCCTTCCGGTCGACATCACCGGAACGTCGGTGTTCAACCGGGCCACCGGAACCTTCGAATTCCGGCCAGGACCGGTGTTCTCGAACATCGTTCTGGCCGATGAGATCAACCGGGCCTCACCCAAGGCCCAATCGGCACTGCTGGAGGCCATGGGCGAGCAGCAGGTGACGCTTGATGGCGTGACCAGGCGTCTGGAGTCGCCGTTCACGGTCATCGCCACCCAGAACCCACTCGAGTACGAGGGCACCTACCCGCTTCCCGAGAGTCAACTGGACCGTTTCCTCATGCGCCTGCAGGTGGGCTACCCGGATCGCGCCTCCGAGGACTCGATCCTGATGGACAGGGGCGCCCAGGAGCCTGTCGATCTGATCGAACCGGTGGCCGACGCGGCAGTGGTGCGGTGGATGTCCGACCAGTTGGAGGATGTTCACGTGTCGGGCCCGTTGCGCTCCTACTTGCTGGAGGTGGCCAGCGCGACCCGCCGTCATCCCGGTTTGTCGCTCGGCCTGTCGCCCCGCGGGGTGCTGGCCGTGCTCAGGGTGGCGCGGGCCAGGGCCGCCTCGTTGAGCCGCGACTACGTCACGCCCGACGACATCAAGGCTCTGGCCCCAGCCATGTTGCCGCACCGGCTCCTCCCAAAGCCGGGCAGCCGCGTGCGGGGCCTGCGGTCCGGCGACATCGTCACCGAGATAGTCGACTCAGTGCCCGTGCCCCGCAAGGGGCGCTGAGAGGCCGAGCGGCTCGGCGGTAGGAGTGCCGACCCCCACCGGCTGGAGGCTGCTGGCGCTCGGCGTCGCCGCGGCCGCCGGCGGCCGGGCTTTCGGGGTCCTGGAGCTCTACGTCATCGGGACCACGGCCGCGGCCGCGGTGGTGACAGCCCTGGCGGTGCGCCTCGTTCATCCGTCCCGCCTGTCGATCAGGCGCCGGACCTCTTCGACGATGGTGGCCGTCGCCGAGCTGCTTGACGTGCGACTGGACGTGACGAACCAGGCCCGCCGGCCGTCGCCGGCCGTGCGAGTCTTCGAGCCGGTCACCGGCGCGGGCGATGTCCGGTTCAGTGTCGCGCCGGTGCCGGGCGCCGCTACGGCGGCCAGCAGCTATCGCCTGCGGCCGGAGCGCCGGGGCATCCTGGAAATCGGACCCACACTGCTTACCGACGTCGATGGCTTGGGGCTGGCGCGCCGGCGACGCATCGTCGAGAGCCGGACCCGCGTGGTCGTGCACCCGCCCATCGAGGATCTGGTCTCGCCCCGCCTGCCGGTAGGCGGCGATCTGTCGCTGCCCATCGACGTCCGGCGCCGGCTGCTCGGGCTCACTAGCGAGGAGTTCGACGTGCTGCGCCCCTACACCGAGGGCGACGACCTCCGCCACATCCACTGGCGCTCGACGGCCCGGCTCGACGAGCTGATCGTGCGCCGGTTCGAGCCATCCCGCCCGGGTCGCCTGACGGTGGTCATCGACACCCGCCCTCCCGGGGACGCTGCGGCCGTGCAGGATCGCACCACGTCGGTGGCCGCGTCCATCGTCTGCGCGGTGCTGCGCTCGGGCGATGAGGCCCGGATCCTGACCACCGACGGCCGTGGCACCACCCTGCTCGCCCACTGGCACGACACCGGCGCGGCGCTGGAGTTCCTGGCCCTGCTGGAGGGCGGGCGTCCCGTTATCGACATCGAGACGATCGACGACCCGTCCGTTGTGGTGGCGGTCACGGCGTCCCCCGATGCCGTGGACGACGAGGGTGCCCGCGCCGGGCTGGCCCAGCGCCTGGGTGCATCGCTGGTCATCACCCACGGAGCCGGGCACCGCGGCGCCACCGAGCCGGCCGCGGACATCGAGGGCGGCTGGATACACCTGACCGGTCCCGGTCAGCTTCCCGGCCTGTGGCGGCTGGCCACCATGGCGGGCCGCAGGGCAACGGCCCGGACATGAGCCCCACCAGCAGCAAGGGTCCGTGAGCAGCCTGGACCCCGCCAGCAACCGCCGACCGGTCGGTGCGGGACCGGCTCCGGGCCCGCGTCCCGGCGGCGTCTACGACTGGTTCTCGGAGCTCGCCCTCGCCTCCGTGAGCGTCGTCGTTGCGTTCGGCATGTCGCGGCTGTTCACCGACTCGTCCTTCCTGCGGGACGTTGTTGCGATGGTGGTCGTCTCGCACGTGATCGCGGCCTCGGCCCGGCGCGCCCGCCTGTCCACGCCTTCCGCTGTTCTGCTGTGGGCTGGCGGTCTGGTCACGACCGCCACGATGCTGCTCTACGCCGAGACGGCGTGGGTAGTGCTGCCCACCCTCGACACCGTCAGTGCGGCTCGCCATCACCTGGTGGACTCCTGGGGCGTCATCAATGCGTCGGAGGCCCCGGTCGAGCCGGTACCGGGCCTTGTGCTGTCCGGGGGTGCCGCGCTGGGCCTGAGCGCCTTCCTGGCCGACACCGCTGCGTTCCGCATGCGCGCAACGGTCACCTCCCTCGTTCCGGTCTCGGCGGTGTACGGGTTCACGATCGCGGCGGGCACAGGCGACGGGGCCGTCGTTCACGGAGCGCTCTTCAGCGGGACGCTCGGAGCGAGCATGGTGGCCCTGTGGCTGCGCAACCGACGCGCCGATGCGTGGATCGAGCCCAGGCCGGGGCGGGGTGCGCTCGCCCTGGCCCGCACCGGCGGCGCCGCGTTGCTGCTGGCCGTAGTGGCGGGAGCCGTGGCCGGGCCCCGGCTGCCGGGCGCGAGCGCGGAGCCGTGGGTCGATCTCGCCCGGTTCGAAGTCACCGACGCCGCGCCGTGGATCGGCAGCCCCGCCCCGGATCCCGAGCCGTGGGCCGACTTCGCGTCCGGTTCGTCGGCTGCCTCCTCGACGACTCAGGGCATTGCCGACTCCGAGAGTGAGGGCACGAGGGTTCTCGTCAGCCCGTTCGTCCAGATCCGCAGCCGCCTCACCGAACTCTCCGACCGGGAGCTGTTCACGGTGGCCGTACTCCAGGATGAGCGCCAGTACTGGAGGCTCACCTCGCTCGACGAGTTCGACGGGAACGGGTGGAGGGCGCGCTCGAACTATGAGGATGCGGCTGGGCCTCTCGTGGCCACTCTCGATCCGGCGGTGGCCGGATCTCCTGTCGTCCAGGCCGTGTCGCTGACGGGACTGGGGAACTCCTACCTGCCGGCGGCCTACGAGCCGCGAAGAGTCATCGACGACGGCGGCGTGAGGTTGGAGTACGAGGCCGCCTCGGGCTCGCTCATCAAGTCGCGCCGTGCCGCGCTGGAAGGCCCCGGCCGATTCATGTACGCGGTGGAATCGGTCGTGCCGGTGATCGATGACCCCGACCGGCTCCGCAACGTCGACACATCGATGCTCGAGTCAGATTTCCTGGCATTCAACACCTACCTGCCCGACGATGCCCGCAGCGTCGTTGGAGGTGAGGCGCAGCGGGTCACCGCGGCTGGCCGCTCGGACTATCACCGGGCCCTGTTGCTGCAGGACTACTTCCGGCTGGACGGCGGGTTCCGATACGACTTGGACGTGCATGCCGGCCAGGGCATCGACAGCCTCGAGGAGTTCCTCTTCGACGTCCGCGCCGGCTATTGCCAGCAGTTCGCATCGGCCTACGCGGCGATGGCTCGCAGCATCGGCCTGCCGACCCGCGTCGCCGTCGGCTTCACTTGGGGCGAGTGGGACTCGGGACGGGGCGAGCAGGGGGTCTACGTTGTTCGGGGAGAACATGCTCATGCCTGGCCCGAGGTGTACTTCGCGGGCACCGGCTGGGTTCGCTTCGAGCCGACGCCGGGTCGGGGCGCCCCCGGGGACTTCGCCATCACGGGCCACGTGGCCAATCAGGCCGGCCTCCGGCCTGAGGCCGCGGTTGACTCCCCCCAACAGGACCTTGCCTCGCCGTCGGCTGCGGCCGGCGCGGACGGATCCGGGTTTGCCGGGCTCCCGAACCCGTCGGAGGGAGGAGAGGACTCGGGTTCGGAGTTCTCCGGCGTGCAGGATCGCGCCGGCGATGCCGGCCCGGCCGGTCCCTTCGGCGCAGGTGTGCCGCGATTGGTGGCAATCGGCGTATTGATGCTCGTGGCCGTGGGGTTGATGCTCGGATCTGTCCCTGTGCTGAGACGCCTCGGTCGTGGCCGGATCCGGGCGGGCCTGGCCGGCGATCCGGCCGGCCTGATCGAGGAGTGGTGGAGCGATGCCGTCGAGGCTCTGGCTCTGGCCCGGCTCACCCCCAGACCATTCGAGACACCGATCGAGCTGGCCCGGCGGGTTGCCGCGGTCCTCCCCGCGGCGGGCCCCATCACCGAACTTGCGGTACTGGCCACTCATGGGCGTTACGCCCGAAGCACGCCCGAGTCGATGGCCGTACGGGCCGCCGTGGTCGGCTCGCGGGTGATCGCCGCATGCCGGAGCCAGGCGACCCTGACGAGCCGGCTGGTCGCCGCGCTCGACCCGTCGACTCTCTTCAGAGGCAGGAGCCAGCGCGGGTAGCTGAGGACCTCAGCGGTCTTCCTCCCCGTCTGGATGCACCCGCGCGGTGAGCGCTGGTGGATCCAGGCTAAGGGATCTCGGGACGGGGGTCAGTCGCCGTTGCGGTTGTCGCGGTCGTAGCGATCCCTCATTCGGGAGCCGGCACCGCCCACTACGTGACGCAGCCTTCCGCCCCGCATGGACTGGGTCATCTGCCCGAGTCCGGCCTTTCCGACCCGACGCGCGTTGCGCTCCAGGAACAGCAGCGACAGGAGCATCACGAGGAATCCACCGAACGACAGCAGGTAAGAGATCGACAGGAGCCAGACCATCAGCACGACGCCGGCCAGCAGCCCGAGACCAGCCCACTTGATGTTGCGGAACGCGTGGGTGTAGACGGTGGTCTCGGCTACCTCGCGGGCCAGTTCCGGGTCGCTCTCGTAGAGGTGCGACTCGATCTCGCTGAGGATGCGCTGTTCGTCCTCTGACAACGGCACGCCATCACCTCCGGCACCGTTGGCATTTGCACCAGCCATGCATATCTGGCTTGACGATAGCCGGATTCGACTGCGCTGCGTCAAGCCGTTTCTGACGGCATCAGCCGGATTGCGGGTCTGGGGCGTCGGGCCCCCAGCGCTGATCGGGGTCCAGGGGCGTCCCCAGGCCCCGGTCGCCGCGGATGGCGGCTGCGGGGCCGATCGAGGAAGCACCGAAGCGGTCCCGTATCTGGTCGGTCACCTGCTCGGCTGCGTCGTGGGCCTGCGCGCCGTGGGTCAACGACAGCTGCTGGGCGGAGGCCTCGACCAGTCCCGATGCTCCCACTCCCAGTAGGCGCACGCCCGGCGTGACGTCGATGGGGGCGAGCAGGTCGCGGGCTGCAGTCACGACCTCTCGGGTGCTGTCGGTGGGGTCGGGCAGGGTCGCCGAACGGGTGATGGTCTTGAAGTCTCCGAAGCGCACCTTAAGCACGATGGTGCGGGTCACGAGGCTGGAAGCACGCAGCCGCCGGGACACCGCGTCGCCCATGCGGGTGGCCTCCGCTTGAAGCTCCGCGTGGGAGTGCAGGTCCCGGGCGAACGTCTCCTCGTGGCTGATCGACTTG
Source organism: Acidimicrobiaceae bacterium (assembly GCA_009840695.1). The sequence goes on along the minus strand of VXNG01000113.1, from coordinate 7,921 downwards.
GGAAGCCGGTTGACCACCACCGGCCGCTCGTCGATCCCGTTGGCCAACCGATGGAGTTGGCGGCCGGCGGCCGTGCCCAGCGCGGCCACGAGCGACGTCTCCGGCATGGAGGCCAGATCGCCCACGGTCTCGACGCCGAGCCGCTTCAAGCGCCGCGACGTGGCGGGCCCCACGCCGAACAGCGCGGTGGCCGGCAGCGGATGCAGGAAGTCGAGCTCGGTGCCGGCCTCGACGACGTGAACTCCTGAACCCCACACGACTCCGGACGGCCCGACACGGGGTTTGGCCCGCTCGGTGGCCAGCTTGGCCATGAACTTGGTGGAGGCCACTCCCACCGAGCAGGTGAGCTGCTCCTGATCCAGGATCCGGCCGCGGATCCGGCCGGCCAGCTCGGAGGCGGTGCCCAGGAGTCTGGCCGCGCCCCGAACGTCCAGGAAGGCCTCGTCCAGTGACAGGGGCTCAACCAGAGGGGTCACGTCGGTGAGGGTCGACATCACCCGCCCGGACACCTCGCCGTAGTGGGAATGGTCACCGGGCAGGAAGACGGCATGGGGGCACAGCCGGCGGGCCCGGACCGACGGCATGGCGGAGTGGATGCCGAAGACCCGGGCCTCGTAGCTGGCCGCGGCCACCACTCCCCGGTTCCCGGTGCCGCCCACGACCACCGGTTCTCCCCGCAGTTCGGGGCGGCGTCTCACTTCGACCGCGGCGTAGAAGGCGTCCATGTCCACATGGAGGAACCCGACGGTCCCGTCGGGCGGACGCCCCTTGAGCTCCGCGGTCACGAGCCGCCACGCACCCCGCCACGCATCGCACCAGTGTGCCAGCGACCAGCGACGCGGATTCGACGGAGCATTCCCCGGCTGCAGAGCAGCCCTCCAGGCGTTGCCGGGGCTCGGTTAGGATTCGGGTGGTGCTGGACCAGCGCGGCACCGTGCCGCCCGACTCATCGCCCTCGCTCCTGGCCCGGGTACTGGCGTTCTCGGCCATCATCGTGGCCGGCGTGTGCGGAGGCCTGATCGGCTTCGCGGTGATGGATCTCGGCTGCGACGGCGGCTGCACCACCACCGCCGGCCTGGTCGGGCTGGGCGCCGCGGCCGGCGCGGCGGCCGGAACCGGCATCGTGGCCGTGCTGACCCTGAGGGCGGCCGCCGAATGGCGGGCCCAGCAGCCTCGGGGCGCAGACGGCCCGCCGGTCGGGGAATCCTGGAGGGGTCGGGGCTAGTGGCCACCCGGATCCTCACCGTGGAGGACGACGAGCGCATCCGCACCGCGCTCCGGCTGGCGCTCGAGGACGAGGGCTGGGAAGTGGACGAGGTCGCCTCCGGCGAGGAGGCCCTGGCCGCGTTCGACCGGGTGCCCGCCGACGTGGTCCTGGTCGACATCATGCTTCCGGGAATCGACGGGTTCGACATCTGCCGAGCCATACGCAAGTCGAGCGACGTACCCATCGTGATGATCACGGCTCGTTCCGATACTCACGACGTGGTGGCGGGCCTCGAAGCCGGCGCCGACGACTATCTCACCAAGCCGTTCGCTCCCAAGGAGCTCTCAGCCCGCATCCGGGCTCTGCTTCGGCGAGCGCGGAGCACCGACGACGGCAGCAGCGAGATCGTCTTCAACGACCTGCAGATCCTCCCCGACGAGGGAGTGGTTCGAGTGTCCGGCACCGAAGCCCACCTCACCAAGACCGAGTTCCGGCTGCTCGTGGAGTTGGCATCGACCCCCGGACGGATCTTCAGCAGGGAAGTGCTGCTGGAACGGGTGTGGGGTCTCGGATACTTCGGGGACGGCAGGCTGGTCGATGTGCACGTGCGCAGGCTGAGAACCAAGATCGAGCCCGACCCGGCCAACCCGCGCCATGTGGTGACGGTGCGGGGGCTCGGCTACAAACTTCAACCGTAGAGCGTTGTGAAGCTGCGGGTACCCAGGCTGTCCTTCTCGTTCCGGCGCGGGCAGCGCGGTCTACGCACTCGCATCACCATTGCCTTCGCCGTCGGCGGGCTGATGCTGGCGTCGACCATCTCCTTCGCCACCCTCGCCCTGACCCGCCAGAACCTTCTGGATGAGCGGGACGAGACCGCCTTCTCGGTGTTCGCCAACAACGGTCGACGGGTCCGCAACGAGCTCACGTCCGAGACCGACGATGAGGGCCGGCGGGCCATCGTCGAGCGGCTCAGGCAGACGTCGGGCACCTTCCCGCTGCTGCGGGTCGGCGATGAGTGGACCTCCGCCGATCCGCTGGTGTTCAACCAGCAGACGGTGCCGGCCTCGCTGCTCGAGTTGGTGGAGTCGGGAACGCCGGCGAAGATGCGAGCCCGGATCGGCAATAGCACTGCCATCGTCTCGGCTGTCCCCATACCCGGCCCCCCTACCGCCGCCATCTACTTGGAAGCCGCTCCCCTCGACGACATCGAGGAGACCCTGGACACGCTGGCCTTCATCCTCTTCGGCGTCGCCGCGGTGACCACGATGTTCGCGGCAGCCTTCGGCTGGTGGGCCGCGGGCCGCCTGCTCAACCCGCTGTTCAATGTGCGGACCGCGGCCGAGGCCCTGGCCGCCGGCGCGCTGGACACTCGCCTCACGCCGCCCGACGACGCCGACCTGGCCTCGCTGACCGATTCGTTCAACAAGATGGCCCGGGCCCTCGAGGAGAGGATCGCCCGGGACGCCCGCTTCGCGTCCGAGGTCAGCCATGAGCTGCGGTCCCCGCTGATGACCCTTACGGCCTCGGTGGAGGTTCTCTACAACATGGCCGACGAACTGGGTGAGCGGGGCCGCACCGCGCTGGATCTCCTCAGCGACGACATCTCGCGCTTCCGGCGGCTGGTGGAGGATCTGCTGGAGATCAACCGCTACGACGTGGGCACCGCCGACCTGGAGGCCGAGGAGGTGCACATCGTCGAGTTCGTCCAGCACGCCATCTTCCAGTTCGGGCTCGACTCGACCGCAGTGGTCGACTTCGAGGCGGCCCCCGGCATGGAGGACACGGTGCTGCGGGCCGACAAGCGCCGCCTCGGCCGGGTGGTGTCGAACCTCGTGGACAATGCCTCCAAGTACGGCGACGGCGAGGTGCGGGTGAGCCTCGATCGGCACGACGGCATCGTGCATCTCGGCGTGGAGGACAACGGACCGGGGGTGGTCCCCGCGGAGCGCACGCTCATCTTCGACCGATTCCACCGGGGCCGGGCCGGCGGGCGGCGGGGCAAGGACTCGGGATCGGGCTTGGGACTGGCCCTGGTCGCCGAGCACGTGGGACTGCACGGCGGACGGGTCTGGGTGGAGGACCGCCCGGACTCGACCCGGGGCGCCCGCTTCGTGGTCGAGCTGCCAGTGGCCACCACCGACGACGAGTCCGAGGAGGCCCTAGCCCTGTGAGGTCGCCGCCTCGCCCCACTCGTCAGTTCGGCATCCGCCGCCTCCTCGGCGGGGCAGCGCTGGTCCTGGCGGCCGCCTCCGGTTGCGGGCTGCCGACCGACCAGGAAGCGCAGGCCATCGATCCGGACGAGCTGCCCGAGAGCCTCCGGCCGGGATTCACGGCGTCCACCACAACGACCGTTCCCGCTCCCCTGACCGAGTCTCGCACCGTCTACCTCCTCACCAACCCCCAGGACATCGAGCGCACCATCGTGGTCGCGGTGGAGCGCCAAGTGGATCGCAACGCCACTCTGGCTGACGTGCTGGCAACCCTGTTCGGTGAGGCCACTTCGGCCGAGGAGTCCGACGCCGGCTACTTCAACACCCTCGAGCTGTTCGAGATACTCAACGCCACGGTGATGGACGGCGTGGCCACCGTCGACATCGTGCACCTGTCGTCGGAGGGCGAGGATCAGCCGCCTTCCGCCGATGAGCTGCGCTTCGCGGCGGCTCAACTCGTGTTCACCGCCTCCGAAGCGGAGAGTGTCGAGGGGGTCAGGATCCTGCTCGACGGCCAAGAGGTGTCTGTTCCCACCAGCGACGCCGACGCCGAGCCCGGCTCGGTCCTCCGAACGAGTGCCTACGAGCAGTTCCAGCCCGACTTCGCGCCTGCGACCACTACCACCGCGCCCATCGAGGACGATGATGATGACGAAGACGAGGACGGCTAGGCGGCCTCGCGGACGCTGATCGGAGGGTTCAGGCGAAGAAGGTGTGGGCCACGTCGAGCAGGTCGCGGCTCACCGGCTTCAGCCGGGCGGTGGCTTCCCGCAACGACACCAGTTCGATCGCGCCGCGGTGCAGCGCCACCATCTGACCGAAGTCTCCATCGTGGACCGCGTCGATGGCGGCTACCCCGAACCGGGTGGCCAGCACCCGGTCGAACGGGGTGGGCGAACCGCCCCGCTGCACGTGCCCGAGGATTGTGACCCGGGTCTCAAGACCGGTTCGCGCCTCCACTTCGGCCGCTATCACGTTGGCGATGCCGCCGAGGCGCTTGTGCCCGTACTCGTCGACGGGAGGCTCGGCCACCTCCAGCGTGCCCGGCCGGGGTCTGGCGCCCTCGGCCACCACCACTATTGAGGCGTAACGGCCCCGAGCCTGGCGACGCATCAGGGCCGCGCACAGGTCGTCGAGGTCGAAGGGCTCCTCGGGAACGAGGGTGTAGGCCGCGCCCCCCGCGATCCCGGCCCACGTAGCGATGTGGCCCACGTTGCGGCCCATCACCTCGACGAAGATGACGCGGGCGTGACTCTCGGCGGTGGTGTGGAGCCGGTCGATGGCTTCGGTGGCCACGGTCACCGCGGTGTCGAACCCGAAAGTCCTCTCCGTCATGCCCACGTCATTGTCGATCGTCTTGGGAACACCGATGACACAGAAGCCGCGGTCCGACATCTCGGATGCGCACGACAGGGTGCCCTCGCCTCCTATCGCGATCAGCGCGTCGAGTTCAAGCCCGCGGATCGTCTCTGTGGCTCGAGACATGCCGTCGGGAAGGCTGAACGGCGTGTGCCGCGAGGTTCCCAGCATCGTTCCGCCCTTCGGCAGCAGGCCCCGGCAGGCTTCGACGTCGAGCTGTACCCAGTCACTGTCCACCACGCCCCGCCAGCCGTCCACGAACCCGATCACCCGGTCCCCGTAGTGCCGCTCCCCCTTGCGCACGACTGCCCTGATAACCGCATTGAGACCCGGGCAGTCGCCGCCGCCGGTCAGCAACCCGACCCGCATCACGCGGCCTCCGCGGCGAGGAGGGCGGCGTTGGGCATCACGCGGCCTCCGCGGCGAGGAGGGCGGCGCCGATCGCGCCGGCCTGGCTTCCGAGCTGCGCCGGGACTACCTGCACCCTTCGCCGGTGGTCGCCGCCGAGCACCAGACGGTGTGTCCACGCCTCGATGCCCCGCACCAGCGGCTCGCCGATGTCGATCAGCCCCCCTGCGATCACCACCACCTCCGGGTCGAGCACGTGCACGAGGTTGGCCACCCCGACCGCGGCCCAGCGACAGAACTCGTCGAGAACGACTAGGGCGTCGGGGTCTCCCTTGGCGACCAGGGCGTGGACATGCTCCCCCCTGATGGCGCTCACCGAGCCTGCTTCGCTGATGGCGCTGTCCAAGTCGCCTTTCGCCGCGGCCTGGCGGGCCAGGCGGCCGAGGCCGGTGCCGGATGCGTAGTACTCCCAGGGGCCGCGCGCCCCGGTGACGTGCTCGGGACCCGACATCTCGATCGTCATGTGGCCCGACTCGCCCGCGAAACCGTTCCAGCCCCGGTACAGCTTCCCGTCGAACACGAATCCGGTGCCCAGGCCTGTGCCCAGTGCCACCAGGGCAACGTGTCGGGAGCCGCGGCCCGCTCCGTGAAGCGATTCCGCCCAGGCTGCTGCCGTTGCTTCGTTCTCGACCACCACGGGTCGTCGCCATTCCGAGTTCAGACGACGGCGCAAGTCGAGATCGAGCACGCCGTCGATGTTGGGCGAGTACTTGAGCATCCCGTTCGAATCGACCAGCCCGGCGATCCCGACGCCTACGGCTGAGAACGGGGTACCGCACTCGTATTCGAGGGTGGCGACCATCCGGAGGATCGTCTCGAACAGCGCGTCGCTGTCAGCAATGGTCGCGTCGCGGCGAACCGCGACGGGCGTCGTGAGGTCGTCGGGGTGAACGGCCACCCCCAGCACCTTGGTACCGCCGATGTCCAAGCCGCAGAACATGTTCGTCCAGAGAAGCGCCGGGTCAGGATCCGGCGCCGGCTTCCACGTAAGCCTTCAACTCGTCGAGCGCGGTATGCATGATGCGCGACTCTGCCCGCCGCTTGACGAAGCCCGGCAGAGGCACGGCGAGCTCGACGGCCAACTGGTACGACACCTCGGTGGTGTCGGACTCACCGCCGACGGCGGCGAAGGTGTACTCGCCGTCGAGACGGGTGGTGGCGTCGCCCTGCTGGAGCCGCCAGGCGAGACGCAGCGGGTCGGATCCGTAGAAGTACCTCAGTGTGTAGGTCGTGGAGCGGCCCATGGCGGTGACCCTGTACTTGACGTCGACGGCGCGGCCGTCGCGGTCCCGGGCGATGATCTGCGCTTCCTTGATGTCGCGCGCCCATCGGGGATACTGCTCGAAGTCGACGGCCGCGTTGAAGCATCGCTCCGGTGAAGCCATGATCGTGGTGCGCTGGGTTGCCTGATCGACCACGTTGGGCACCGCCACTTGAGTCTTGAATGAAAGAAGCGGCTGTCGTCGGGTGCCGCGTCCTGAGTGACGCTAACAACGTTGCCCGTGGTTGCGGCATGACGCCGGCCTGCTGCTCAGCCCGATGACCGCCCGAGGCCAGGGATGCTCAGCCCGATGACCGCCTGAGTTCGAGGGATGCTCAGTCCGATGACTGCTGCCTGACCATGTCGTGCAGCGCGCGGCTGAGTTGGCCCGCCAGGGCGTCGTAGGAGAATTCGGCCTCAGCTCGCCGGCGGGCTGCCTCGCCCATCTCCCGCCGGCGCGCGGGGGCGTCGAGGAGGGCGCCGATTGCCTCCGCCGCGTTGTGTGGTGTGGCTGGATCGAGCACGATCCCTGTCTCACCGTCCGAGACTGCCTCGTGAGCGCCGCCGCTGCGGCCGGCGACCTGGGGTACGCCGGCCGCAGCCGCCTCGAGGAAGACAATGCCGAAACCCTCCTGCTCCAGGCCCCGCCAGCGGGTTCGGCACAGCATGGCGAAGACGTCAGCGCATCCGTAGAGGGTGACCAGGTCGTCGTCGCTGAGGCGGCCCGGAAGCCTCACCGGCGCCCGGAGGCTGGCGGCCAGGCGGTTCAGGCGGCGCCGGTCACGGCCCCTCCCAGCGATGACAACCTGCAGGTCTTCGTGTACACCGGCCAGCAGCGCGGCCGACCGGACCAGCGTGTCCATTCCCTTGCGGGGAACGAGTCGCGACACGCTCACCACGGTGGGGGCTTCGATCTGGAGCCCCAGCCGCCTGCGGGCCTCAAACCGTTCGGCGGCGGTCTGAGGCTTGAACCGATCGGTGTCCACGCCGGGAGGGATCAGGAACGCCGGGAGAGGACGCCTGAGCGCTAGTTCGCACTCTCGGGCGGCGTAGCCGCCGGCCGCGATCACTCCCACCGCGCCGTCGAGCACCCTTCGCAGCAGCCGCCGCGTGCCGGGGAGCCGGGCGGGTATGGCCACCTCTGCACCATGCACTATCACCGAGTACGGGAGGTCCAGGTGTGGTCCGATCAGTCCGGCGGGAAGGGCGGGATCGATCACCACCAGGTCCACGGCGTGGCTGCGGGCCAGGCGTCGCACACGCCTGACGAGGTGCGGTCCCGGCAGCAACCATGGCTCGCGGGATCGGGTCACGGCAAAGGGCTGGGCTGCGTCGAACGCGTCCGCGCCCTCGTACGGGGTCGTGTGGACCACCACATCTTCGGGAGGCAGCCGCCGCCACAACTCCCACAGGTAGTTCTGGATGCCTCCCACCTTGGGCGGGAAGTCATTGGTCACGAGCAGGTGACGGGTCACG
>VXNG01000259.1 GCA_009840695.1 Acidimicrobiaceae bacterium | reverse complement strand
ATCAGCGGGATCGCGGGCGCGGGGCTGGTGCTGGGCGGCGAGACCGAGGTCATGGCCGAGGGGTTCGCGGCGAGCTACAACCTGGAGGGCATCGTCGTGGCTCTGCTCGCCCTCAACTCGCCCTACGCCGCCATCCCGGCGGCGGTGCTGCTGGCCAGCCTCGGGCTGGGAGGCGGTCTGATGGAGGCCCGTCTCGGGGTGCCCGCCGAGTTGACTCTTGTGACCTTGGGGATAGTCCTCCTGCTGGTGACGGGTTCGAGCGCCATCGTGCGCAAGGCCCGCTCCGTGCGGGTCGACACCGAACGCGACGATTCCGATCCGTCCGATGTTCCCGGCGCGGCGGCGGTGACCTGATGGGTGTGTTCGACGCTGTCTGGGTGGCGGCCGCCCTCGCCGCCACCGCGCCGCTGCTGCTGGCCGGCATGGGCGAGCTGATCTCGCAGCGAGCCGGGGTGATCAACGTCGGGCTGGAGGGGATGATGCTGTTCGGGGCGTTCTTCTCCTACTGGGCCGCCCTCGAGTTCGGCACCATCTGGGGGGCGATGCTCGTCGGCGCGGTGGCCGGCGTCGCCATCGCCGCGGTCATGGCCTTCTTCTCGATCAACACCAACTCCGACCAGATCGTGGTCGGCATCGGTGTGCTCATCCTCGCCATCGGCGTGACCAGCTCGGCCTTCCGCGCCCTGTTCGAGGGCAGCGAGAGGGCGACCATCATCAAGCCCATGGGGCGGCTCGAGATCCCCGGTCTCGAGAGCATCCCCTTCCTGGGTGAGGCAGTGTTCCGGCAGCGCCCGGTGGTGTACCTCTCGTTCCTGCTCCTTCCGGTTGTCTGGTTCGTCCTGTACCGCACCACGTGGGGGTTGGCCGTCCGGGCGGCCGGCGACCTCCCCGACGCGGCCGAGACCGCGGGCCTCAGTCCCCGCCGGATCCGCTGGCTGGCGACATTGGCGGCGGGGGCGTTCGCCGGCTGGGCCGGTGCCTTCCTGTCGGTCGGCGAGGTCGGCATCTTCCTCAACCAGATGACCTCGGGTCGGGGATTCCTGGCGGTGGCCGCGGTGATCTTCGGCATGTGGCGCGTCTCGGGTCTGATGTGGGCCTGCCTGCTGTTCGGGGCGACGACTGCCCTGCAGCGGCGGCTCCAGATAATCCCCGACCTGCCGCGGGAGGTCTGGCTGCTGCTGGCCATAGTGGCGGGGGTGTCTCTGGTCTACATGCTCGTCCGGCGGCGCTTCGACTGGCAGAACAGGTGGCACGTGGTGACTGCGGTGGCGCTGGCCGCCGTCTCGATCACGACCTTAGTGTTGAGCTTCGTGCAGCCGGGCATCACCCTTCCTTCCGAGCTGTGGCTCTCGATGCCCTTCGTAGTGACCATCGCGGCTCTGGCCATCATGGGAGCGCGGGCCGCTGCGCCCCGCTATCTGGCCATCCCGCTGATCCGGGAGCACGACTGATGGGACTGCTGTCGGACCATCGTGTGGTCGTCACCGGAGTGGGCGACATCGGGGGCGTGGTCGCCGCCACGATTGCCGAGCACGGTGCCGATGTCGAGGTCTGGGACCGCGACCAAGACGCCCTCGACGCGCTGGGAATGGCCGGCCGATGCGTCGATGTGACCGACGCGGACGCTGTCGCGGCGGCCATCAACGACTGCTTCAGCACCGATACTCTCACCGGGCTGGTGACCTCGGCCGGAGTATTGAGCATGGCCCCGGTGGTGGATCTGGACCCGGTCGACTGGCGCCGGGTCATCGACGTGAACCTGACGGGCACCTTCCTCTGCTGCCAGGCTGGTGCCCGCCGCATGCTCTCGGAGGAGTCGCCCGCGGTCGGCCGGTCGATCGTGACCTTCTCGTCGATCGGGGGCCTGCGGGGCGAGCCTGACATCGCCCACTACAGCGCCTCCAAGTTCGGTGTGATCGGCTTCACCCAGTCGTTGGCCCGCGAGCTCGGCCCCAGCGGGATTCGGGTGAACTCCGTGTGCCCCGGCGCGGTGGACTCGCGCATGAATACCGAGATCATCGAGGTGTACGCCACCGATGAGGGTGTCGACCCAGGCGAGGTGGAGCAGACCATCGTCGACAGCACTCCGCTGGGCCGGCTGTCCACGCCTGATGATGTAGCCGGAACGGTGGTCTACCTGCTGTCGGACCTGGCAAAGTTCGTCACCAGCGAAGCGATCGCGATCACCGGCGGCTTGGTGTTCTAGAGGAGGCATCCTTCTGCCTAGAGGCGTTCAAGGAGGTTCTATGACCGCCCCCGACAATCCTGAGATCGGCCCTATAGGCGACCGGGTGCTGTACGAGGACGAGCACGTCCGGATCTGGGAGATGATTCTCGAACCGGGCCAGAGATCGCCGCTGCACCATCACGAGAACGACTACGTCGTGGTGGTGGTGGAGGGCGACCACGTGACCGTCGAGCCGGATGAGGCGAGCGAGGAACGATCGGGTGACGGCTACGGATCGGTGGTGGTTGAGCCCGGACAGAGCGTCTTCCTGCACAAGGGCGCCACCGAGGTGGCCATCAACTCCGGAGTGCGGCGCTATCGCGACATCCAGGTCGAGCTGCTCGGCTAGAGAGCCGGGGCTGGGGCGAGGAGCTCCTAGCCCATCACCGTGAGCAGGCTGCGATGGAACGCGGCCGTCCGGCCCTCGCGGTAGTGGGCCGGGCCGGGCTGGAAGTGCCGCGACCGCAGCGCCTGCTGCACCCGGTGCATGACCCGGTAGTCCTCGGTCAGGAAGTCGATCGAGAACTTCTCCTCCTCGGGGCCGATGTCGTCGGGCCGGTGCGAGTACGACCGCAGCTCGACGGCGGTCTTGTCGATCGCCAGCGGCAGGAGTTGAAGCGTGGTGATGCCGCCGTCGGGGAACGCGAGGATCGTCACGTTGGGGAACACGTCTATGGCGTACGTCACCTGGGACTGCTCCTCGCCCATGCCCTCCCGGTCCGGGAATATCGACCGGCCGTAGTCGTTCATGGGCGCGACCAGCACGCTCACGTAGCGGTCGCCGATGTCCTCGCGGAACTCCATCCCCTCGTGGAACGGCTGCAGGGTGTCGGCGTGGACGATCGGGATGTGGTAGTCGTCGAGGGCGTTGTCGACGAACACCTTCCAGTTGACGTCGATGGTGTCGTCGATCGAGACGGTTGGGCTCAGCGCGCTGATGCCGTGCCCGGCCAGCAGGCTCGGCGCGGCCTCCAGGTAGTCCAGCAGCGGGGGAGCGGATCCGTCGACGTTCACGAAGACGAAACGCTCCCAGATGTCGAAGCGCAGGGGCCGCAGCCTCATCTCGTCACGGTCGAACCGGTCGTCGAAGCCTCGCTGGTTGGGGATCGCCCGCAGCGTGCCGTCGGGGTTGTAGCTCCAGCCGTGGTACGGGCACACCATCCTCGACTCGCAGTTGCCTGAGCCCTTCATGATCACCGTTCCCCGGTGGGGGCAGATGTTGGCGAAGGCGTGGAGTTCGTTGTCGTCGTCGCGGACGATGAGGACCGGCTCGTAGCCGATCATCTTGGTGACGAAGTCTCCCGGCTCAGCGAGATAGGCCAGGTCGGCGGCCAGGAACCAGCTCGACGGGAACACGCTGCGCATCTCCGCGTCGTAGAACTCCGGCGACGTGTACGCCTCAGCCGGGAGGAAGACGCTGTTGGGTGTGAGGCTATATGGGGATCTGATCTGCAGATCCGTATGAGAAGCAGCCATGCGGGCTGATCACCTCCCCGGTGAGATAGGCGGCCTCGTCGGAGGCCAGATATACGGCCAGATAGCCGAGTTCTGCCGGCTGCCCGAACCGGCCCAGGGGGATGTTGGCGACGATCGCCTCCATGATCTCCGGCGGGGCGAGGTCGTTGAGCTGGGTGTCGAAGTATCCGGGAGCGATGGCGTTGACGGTCACGCCCCTGCTGGCGACCTCGCGGGCCAGGGCGTGCACCATTCCCTCGATCCCGGCCTTGGCCGCCGAGTAGTGCACCTCGTAGGCGACACCGGTGGTGGCGACGATGGACGATATGGCGATGATCCTGCCGTTGCGGCGCTCGAGCATCGGCCCCAGCGCCCGGCGGCTGCACAGGAACGTCCCGTCGAGGTGGACGCCGACCATGCTGCGCCAGTCCTCGAAGGACATCTCCTCGAAGCGGATCACCTGGCCGATGCCGGCCATCGCCACCAGCACGTCCACCGAGCCGATGGTCTGTTCGACCTCGGTGAAGACGCGGTCGACGTCGTTCTCGTCGGTCACGTCGAGCGGGTAGGGCACGACGGTCCCGCTGGCGCCCGATGCCCCCTCGGCCGCGGCTTCGGCGGCAGTTCCGTCCAGGTCGGTGACCACTACGGTCGCACCCTGGCTGGCCAGCGCCTCGACGACTGCTCCCCCTAGACCGCCGCCTCCACCGGTCACCAGTGCGACCTTGCCGGTCAAGTCGAACATGGTCCTCGATGTTAGCAACTGGTCTATGAGTGCTCAGCACCAGGCCGGGCCTGTGTCCCGTAGGAAATGGGCTACAGCGTGGGTGTTAGCTGAGCAGTGAGGCGGTGAGGTCGCCGTGATGGAGGGTGCCGGGCAGGCCGATCACCACGAGGGTGCCGCTGCGGCTTGGATCGAGGCTGTTGGGGGCTGGTTCGATGTTCCAGCGCCGTCCGACTCTCTGGATGATGTGGAGCCCGCCGGCTGCGCCGTTGAACCGGAGGATTCCCTTGACCCGCAGGACGGATTCGGGCCAGTCCGCCATCGCGGCTTCCACCCGGTCCCGGTCGAGGGTGCCGTCGACCTCGACGACGGCCGAGTCGAAGGCTGGCTCGGCCGGGCCGTTGCCAGCGGGGGACGGCTGCCGCCGGGGCCTGTCGATGGGTTGGGTCGTCTCCAGAAGCAGCTCGGGTTCCAGTTGACCGGCGCGCCGGGTGAGTATCGGTGCGCCGGGGGCTGTTACGGCGAGCCAACCCGTGACGGCCGTTAGCCCGGCCTCGGTGACGAGGTCGCGTTTGGTCGCCATGATGATGTCGGCCCGGCGGAGCTGGCGGACCACCAGCTCACCCACGAACTGGTCGCGCGACTTGGCTTGCACCGTCTCGGCGTCGGCCAGCACAACGACCGCGTCGAGTCGGCAGCCGGGCCAGCCCTGGCCGTAGGCGGCCACGTTGGCCGGGTCGGCGACGCCGCTGGCCTCGATCACGATCTGGTCGGGGGCCGGTTCGAGGGTGAGCACCTGGTCGAGGGCGTCGCCGAGCTCGTCGGCGATCGAGCAGCAGACGCATCCGTTCTTGAGGCTGATCGTCTGGCCGTCGTGGTCGGCGATGAGGGCGGCGTCGATGTTGACCGCGCCGAAGTCATTGACCAGCACGGCCAGGCGCCGGCCGTGGTCGTGGGCCAGCAGCTCGTTGATCAGCGTGGTCTTGCCTGCGCCGAGGTAGCCGGCGATCACCGTCACGGGGACGAGGTCCTGCGGGGTGTGGGGGCTCATGGCTAGCTGTTCGCGATCGGGAACTTCTGGCCCTCGAAGACCGTTCCCCATATCGGGATGTCCCGCAGAGCCTCGGCGCCGACCTCGTAGGGGTCGGCTTCCAGGATGGTGAAGTCGGCTCGCTTGCCCCAGCGCAGCGACCCGATCTCGTCCTCCAGCCCGAGGACGTAGGCGGCGTTGGTGGTGATCGCCTTGACGGCGGCGTCCAGCGACGCCCGCTCGGTGGCGCCCATTACCGCCCCGGATTCGGTGAGCCGGTTGGCGGCGACCCAGGCGTTGTTGAGGGGCTTGGCCGGGGCCATCGGGAAGTCCGAGTGCACCGCGAAGCGCACTCCAGCCCGCTCCAGCGACCCGAGCCTCGATATCTGTGACGCCCGCTCGTAGCCGACCACCCGGGCCGCGAACGCTTCGGAGAGCTCGTAGACGTAGTAGGCGTTGACCGAGGCCACTGCTCCCACCGCGGCCATGCGGTCGACCTGCTGGGCGCTGGAGATGCCGAAGTGCTCGAAGGTGAAGCGGTGGTCGAAGCGGGGGCGCTCCCACTGGAGCTTCTCCAGGGTGGACAGGGCCAGCTCCACGCCGAGGTCGCCGCTGGTGTGCACATGGATCTTCAGCCCGGCGTTCCATAGGACCCGGGCGACGGCTTCGAACCTCTCCGGGGGCGTCATCCACTCGCCGTGGCGGCCGTCGAGGTGGCCGGGCGGTTTCAGCATCAGCAGCTCGGCGAAGAACCCGCCGTCGGCGAACATCTTGGCGTGGTCGCTGAACCGCAGGCGGTGGGTGTTGCGTGACGGGTAGGCCAGGACCCGCTCGAGGAACTCGTCGTCGGTGCGCTCGTCGCCCTCCGGACCCATGGCGAAGGGCATGAGCTGGACTCGGAACGGCGTGTCGGGCTGTTCCATCACGTCCTGGAGGTGGCCCCACTCCTGCTCGAACCCGTAGAAGCCGAGGGCGGCGTCGCCGATGGTGGTGTGGCCGCCGTGGTGGATGACCTGGCGCATCCGGTCGAGCCCGGCCCGGAACCGCTCGGTCTCCAGGAGGTAGCCCCGCAGGTGGCGCAGCGCGACGTTGAGGCCGGTCTCGAAGAACTTGCCCGCGTCGAGGTCGACCTGAGGGTGACGGCCGGCGGTCGCAGTGTCGAGGTCCATCCACCGCAGGCAGGCGTCGTTCACCGTGATCGAGTGGTAGCCGCGGTGCCACGCCACGATCGGCCGGATCGTCGATATCGCGTTGAGAGCGCTGCGGTCGATGGGGCCGTGCCAGATGGGGTGGTGGCCGAAGGCGAACAGCGGCTCGCCGGGAGCCAGGGCGGCGTCGAGGCTGACCATGCGGGCGCGGAACTGTTCCTCGTCCCTTACGGGCCCGATGTCCTCCCACGGGAGGTCCCATCCGACGGCGGTGGTGAAGTGCATCGGCAGCAGGATGGCGGCCATGGAGGGATGCAGGTGGGGGTCGACGAACCCCGGCATGATGCAGTGGTCCTTGAACGTGTCGTCGATCTCGTGGCTGTGCGACTCCAGCCACGGGCGCATCGTGTCGAGGGTGCCGACCTCCACGATCCGGCCGTCTCGGACTGCTACCGCCTCCGCCACCGGCAGCGACGGCTCCATGGTTCGCACTGTGCGGGCCACGAACACCGTGATGTCAGCCATGCAAGCCCCCGCATGCTCAGGGACGACCCCGCCCTCGCCCCAGCGTTCGGCTAGTCTATTGTCCTCAGGGGGCTTGGCTGGCGTTGAGACCTAGTCGACGCCGGCCTTAGGAGTGTTGGCTGACGCCGATGCTGGAGCAGTCGTGAACATCGTTGCGAGCCGGTGGGCAACGTGCCTTCTTGCGGGGTTGGCGGTGCTGGCTGCCGCGTGTTCCGGGGTTCGTTCGCCGGAGAATCTGAGCGAGTCGCTCGAGGATCCGGGAGAGCGCAGTCTCTCCTTTGCCGACATAACCCGCGACCTCGGCCTGCCAACCGAATCCTATGGAACGGGATACTCGGATCCGTGCATGCTCGACTTGGTTGGCGTCACCAGCGGGGGCATGGGTTGCATGATCGACTCCATGACGGGAGGCGTCGCGCTGGCTGACCTCAATCGCGACGGCTGGATCGACGTCGTTGGCACGCGCGCCGGCCTACCCGTCTTCGTGGGTGTGTATCGCTCCAACGACGGCACCTACCGACAGGTGGATATCCCCGAGGAGGTGACCGGCAACGGAATCGCCATTGGAGACATTGACAACGACGGCGATGCCGACATCTTCATAGCCGGGTACGGGACCCAGCAGCACTTTCTGCTCATCAATGATGGGCAGGCAGGCTTTGTCGAACAGGCCCGAAGTCGTGGCGTGAGCGGCACAAGAAGCGATGGTCAGGCACTCCTGGGTACGAGTGCGGTCGTAACTGATGTCGACGCTGACGGTCAGCTCGACATCATCGTCACCGAGTGGCGGGCCGGAGCCGCTCTCAACGCAACCGGTGAGCCGACGACCCGCTATTTCCGCGGCGACCGAGCGCAGCCGGGGACGTTCATCGATGCGACCAGCTCGAGTCGCCTGGACGAGATTGCCACGACCGGCTACGGCTTCACTGTCAATGTCTCCGACTTCGACCTGGATGGCCACAACGACGTCCTGCTGGCCAGCGACTACAACACGTCGCTTATCGCTTTCGGGTCCGCAGCGGGCACGTTCCGGCTCGACGACGAGGTCCAAGCCTCGCTCACCGACGAGAACGGCATGGGCGGCTTGGTCACCGACCTCAACGCGGACGGCATCGATGACTGGCTCGTGACATCGATCTTCGCGCCCCCGCCGTGCCCGTTCGGCGCTTGCGGCGCCGGCCTGTCGGGTAACCGTGCCTACGTCAACACCGCAGGCGCGCCGCCCGAGGATGAGGCTTCGGCTCTGGGAATCGCGGCCGGCGGATGGGGCTGGGGGATCATTCGCGACGACTTCGATCACGATGGCCACGATGATCTTGTCGCGGCCGCCGGAATGTACTTCCCGGAGGGCTTCGGCGGTGCGCCCCTTGACGAGAGCGGCTATGCAACCGACCCCGTGCTTGCGTGGAGAGGTCTCGGAGATGGATCAGGATTTGATGAGATCAAGGTCGAGATAGGCGGTGGTCAACCACCTTCGGCTCGGTCTCTACAGGCCGCGGACTTTGACAATGACGGCGACCTGGACCTGTTCCTGGGTGGCTCGGGCGTCCCGGTCAGAGTCTTGGAGAACACGACAGTCACGGGCTGCAACTGGGTTGGTGTTGATGTGGACGGGTCATACGGGGGGACGGTTGCGCTCCATGACGGCGAGACAGTGGTCTCGGAGGATCGTTTCGGAACGTCGACAGTGTTCCTTGGTACGAGCCGGATTCCGGCATTGTTGTGGCTGCCCGACGCAGACCATACCTATGAGGTCCGTGTCGAGAGCCACGAAGGAGTATCCATATTCCAGGCTGTCGAAGGCGGCTATTCCTACCGCTTCGTTCAACAGGGTGGACGGCTCGAGCTTCGCGACCTCAGTGGTCCCGGGTGCGACGCGGCGAACTGACACGCGTCCATCTTGACAACACGATTCTTGCGTCCTTTAATTCCTACGGTCTCGTTGCGTGCAATTCGCTAGGGGGAGCGAGATATGACTGTAGAGAAGTATGTGGTCCTGCTGGATGCCGACCACGCGGTGACGCCGAGTGAACGTGAAGACGCGGTCGGTCGGCTGGTGGAGGGTGCCGACGGGGCCGCGGGGCTGGTCGGTCTGACCGTGAGCAACCTGACCGAGTCGCTGTCCGGTCCGCCGGAGACCATCGCGGTGGTGCAGGCGTGGATCGACAGTTCCGCTGGAGCCGATACGGAGTCGGTTCTTGCTCATCTCACCGGTGCGGTCGGCGCGAAGGTGTCGAGTTGGCGTGTCGAGGAGATCGTGTTCTTGGAGCCGGTCGATCGCAAGCCGTCGGGGGAGCATTCCCGGTTGAACCTGTTCGGGACGGCCGCGAAGCGGGAGGACTTCACTACCGAGGGGTTCTTCGACTATTGGAAGACGGTACACGCGCCCATCTCGGCGTCGATTCCGGGCAGTTCGGGTTATGTGGTGTCCCGGGTCCGCGAGACGGTGAGCATGCCGGTCGAGCGCACCGTCGATGCGTTCATCGAGTTGTGGTATCCGAACCGCGATGCTCAGGCCAGCGCCAACGAGCATCCGCTGGCGGCGAAGGCTTGGGAGGACGTAGCCAACTACGCAAGGACCGACGGCCAGTTCTGGTTCACCTATGAGCAGGTGGTCGTTGAACCGCCCGCCACCGGTCGGGGCATGTTCGACTCGAACGGGGATTGATGCGGGTAGGCCCCCGTCTCCTGGAGACGCCGCCGGGACCTTTACACGACCTCATGACCCGCGAACCGGCTGCCGTATAGCCGCCGGCGCGCGAAAGGAGACCACAAAATGCAACGACTCGACGGCATCTCTGCGTTGATCAGCGGGGGAGCGAGCGGCGTCGGGCGGGCCACCGCGCACCGCTTCGCGCAGGAGGGAGCAGCCCGGATCACGCTGTTCGACAAGGACGCCGAGCGCATCGCCGGCGTCGCCGCCGAACTGGCCGAGATCGGCACCGAGCCCCGAACTGTGGTCGGCGACGTCTCCAACCCGCCTGACTGCCAGCGGGCAGTGGACGAGGCGGTGCGGGGCGACGGCCGCCTCGACGTGCTGGTCAGCAACGCCGGCGCCGACTCGATTCACGACTTCCTGGATCTGGAACTGGACGAGTGGTACCGGATCGTCGACATCAACCTCACAGCGTCGTTCGTGCTGGGCCAGGCCGCAGCCCGAGCGATGGTGGCCGCCGGCAACGGTGGCACGATCCTGTACACCGCGTCGATCTCGGGTGTGTTCGCGTCGACCGGCGACGCCCACTACGGCGTGTCGAAGGCCGGCATCATCAGCCTCGTCAAGACGATGGCCATCGAACTGGTGGAGCACGGCATACGGGTGAACTGCATCAGTCCCGGCCCGCTCGACACCCCCATGTCGCTGGCACTGCTCGGCAGCGAGGAGGCCATGCAGGCCGCCCGGGAGAGCTGGCCGATGGTGCCTATGAACCGGCTGGGTCTGCCGGAGGAGATCGCGGGCACCTACGCCTACCTGGCGTCGGCCGACGGCGCCTACACCACCGGCCAGAACATCGTCGTCGACGGGGGACTGACGGCGAACGTCTACCCGTTGGCAGACGAACTGGCTTAAGGATCGGGCTTCCGCCCAACCTCGTGTGAGCGACAGGGGGAATGATGGCTAGCGGCACGACCATGGGCGGAGAACTGGTCTTCAGGGAGGGGTTCGAGTACGAGTTCTCTGCCCTCCATCCGATGTCGGACCACATCGACCCTCCCGCGCTGGCGGCCTACGAGTCGCCACTGGCCAAGGGCACCGATTCGCAGCCGGTGGGGCTGCTTGTCGATTCATGGCAGATCAATGCGGACGGCACCGAGTGGCTGATGAAGATCAGACCGAACGTCACCTTCCACTCAGGGGCACCATGCGACGCGCCGGCCGTCCTGGCGGCACTCAACGCCATTCGGACTGCCCTCGCAGAGTCGGGTGATGACTCGTACTGGAACGCGGTAAGCGACGTGACGCTGGCCGATTCAGAGACGCTGCGCTTCTCGCTGCACCACCCGAGCGCTCGGGTGGCTTCACTGCTGTGGGGACCGCACACCTTGATCCACAACGAGGCCGGCCGGCGCGAGTACGGGGAGGATTTTGGATCGGCGGTTGTCGACGGTACCGGTCCGTATCGCGTCGTCTCCTGGTCAGAGGAGCGAGTCGCGGCCGAACGCTGGGACGGGTACGCGCGTCCGTCAGCGCCGATGTTCGCTCAACCGTCGGCGGACATGCCTGACCGCATTGAGTGGGTTGCCGTGCTCGGCGAGTCGGAGCGTCTAGCCATGCTCGAAGCCGGCGAACTCGACTGCATCCACGCCCCGCCGGCCGATCAAGTCGCCCGACTTGCGGACGATCCGCGCTACAAGACGTTCCGGTACTCGCAGCCGGCGAGCATGTACCTGACGTTGAACTGGGAGCACAGTGACCTCGGGTTCGACGACCTGCGAGTGCGCCAGGCCTTCTATCTTGCTCTCGACCGCGAGGAGATCGTCGCAACTGCGTTGGCGGGCTGTGGTTCGCCGACGTGGGGTCCGTTACCGCCGAATCTCGAGTTCTATGACCCGAGTATCGACGCCCGGGGCGACTTCGATTCTCGGCAGGCCGGTTCTCTCCTGGATGCTGCGGGGTTCGCAGTCGGCGCCGACGGGATTCGACAGCGCGACGGGCATCGCATGTCTTTTCCATGCGTCGTCCAGGACGACGAGACTTTCCGGCGAGTCAGTGCGATCGTCGCCCCCCAACTCGCGGACATCGGTGTCGATCTTCGCTTCGAGTTCTACAAGCCGTTCGTCGAGTACTACGAGGCCTGCCGGGACGATCCCGCTTGCACGATCAACAAGTGGCTCTGGCAGGATCCGATGGACGCCCTGATCGGATTCTGTGCGAGCGATAAGCGTCCGTTCCTGAACTGGTCGAACGCATCGAGCCCGCCACTCGACGATGCCTTCGATGCGTGGACCCGGGCCGAGACCCTGGACGATCTCCACACCGCGGCGAGTCGGGCTCAACAGGCGTTCGCGAAGGACCTTCCCTATATTCCGCTGCTCACGCCTGACGATGTCTGGGTATGGGATTCCCGGTTCAGTGGCTACGACCCGCGGCCGGGCATGCTCTACCCGTACTATCACACCCTCCACGACAGTCTCTCGAGCCGGTAGCACACTGCCAGGCGGTTTGACCCACTGACCCGCCTGCAATACGATTCTTGCACACGGCGGATGGGGGATCCGTCTCATGAATCGGGGGGTTCATTATGGGTTCGAGGGATGCTGAGCATTCACTTGAGGATTTAGCGCGAACGGGTATTTCACGTCGTGCCTTCATGAAGCGCGCTGCGCTGTTGGGAGTTGGCGCGGTCACCGCGGGCCAGATCCTGGCTGCGTGCGGCGATGATGACGATGCCGCGGAAGCACCGGCCACAACGGCTGCGCCCGACACCGCGACGACCGAGGCGCCCGCGACGACCGCGGCGCCCGAGCCAACCGGGCCCAAGGTCGGTGGGACGTTCCGCGAGGGCTATGACAGGGACCTGACAGGGCCTGACACAGTCTCCAGCGCATGGGCCGACCCGACCTTCAATGCCTTCCACGAGGCGGTGGCAATCCGCGATCCCGAGGGCGTCCTGGTTCCCATGATGTGCTCGGAGTTCGTCAGCAGCGACACGGGCTGGGAGTTCACCCTGCGCGAGGGCCTCAAGTTCCACCACGGCGATGACGTCACGCCGGAGATGATTGTCGAGAACTTCAACCTGTTCCGGGATCCTGCTACCGGCGTCAACGCCGTCTTCTGGGCTCCGATCACAGACGTCACCAGCGAAGGAAACATCATCCGGTGCCACACCGATGGACCGTTCGCGGCCTTCCAGGAGACGGTGAGCACCGAGTACTCCTACATTCTCAACACGGCGACCCGTGACGAGCATGGCGATGAATACGGGGCAGCCATTGTCGATGGAACCGGTCCGTTCAGGATGACAGCGTTCGATACAAGGCAGGGTGCTGTCGGCACGCGTTGGGATGACTATCCCGGCTCCGTCGTTCCGTTCTTCGCGAACAAGGGCACGGCATATCTGGACACGGTCGAGTTGATTCCGATCCCGGAATCGGCCCAGAGACGCAATGAGATCGAGACCGGCAACGTTGATGCGATCAAGAACCCGCCGCCACAAGACGTCGAAGCGCTCAGCAACAACGAGGACTTGGTTGTGCAGGAGTTCCAGGAACTCTCGAACTTCTTCCTCAGCTTGAACATCGGAGCCACCCAGCACGGGTTCGATGATCTGCGCGTGCGGCAGGCGATCAGCCACGCGATCGATCGCGAGGGCATTGTCGCTGCGGTGTTGCGCGGTCGAGCGGTTGCCACCTACGGGCCGTTCTGGCCGGCGTACAAGTGGTACAACCCCGAGGTTGAGAACTTCAACCAGTACGACGTGGACAGGGCGCGCTCGCTCCTCGATGACGCCGGCTGGGTGTCCTCCGGCGGTGACATCCGCGAGAAGGACGGCGTCCCGCTGTCGTTCCCGATGCTGCACCTGTCGGAGACGACGGAGAATGCCGTGATGGAGGCGATCGTGGAGATGCTTAAGGAGGTCGGTGTCGACATGCAGAACACCGATGAGGAAGCCTCCGCCTACTGGCCGCAGATAAACCTCGAGCTGGCGTCGTTCAGCCTCAAGGGGCTGTGGTCGAGCGCTCCCGACCTGTCCGCCTACTTCTTCAACAACCTTCAGCCTGCGGGCGCCGCGGCGGGCGCATCGGCATCGTACGTCCAGTGGCAGGTCGCGGGCGACGAGGAGAGCCTGCGGGCCGCGGCCCAGCACATGCAGGCGGTGGTCGCGGAGGAGCTGCCGTTCATCCCGATCTACACCCCGAACACTGTCTGGGTGAACCACAAGGATGTGGTCGGCTGGCAGCCGAACCAGGTCAACCTGTACCCCTTCTACAACGACGTCTGGATGGACCGATAGCCGCGCTCGACCGCTAGGGACTCCTCGGGGCCGGCCCGGGGGCGGAGGGTTCGGCCCAAGACAAGCCGGAGCACACGTGCAGTACGTGGTCCAACGTATCGCTCACGCTGTGGGTGTCATCTTCCTGGTCTCGATAGTGACGTTCCTGGCGCTGCGCACGACGCCCGGCAATGTCATCACGTCGCTGTTCAATCCCCTCACCGTGGGGGAGGAGGCGGTCGAGCAGGCCATCATCGACCTGGGCCTCAACGACCCGTTGTGGGAGCAGTACTGGAACTACATATCCGACGTGCTCCGTGGCGACCTCGGCTTCTCGGTAGTACGCGGCAAGGCTGTCATCGACTTGGTGGGCAGCGCCATCGGCTACACGCTCTTGCTGGCCGCGGCGGCCTTCGTCGCCGCCTTCGGCATCGGTGCACCGGTCGGTGTCATCTCCGCGCTGAACGCCAACCGGATGCTGGACCGCATCATCCGGGTCTTCATCAGCATCTTCCAGGCGGTTCCGAACTTTGTTCTCGCCCTGCTGGCGGTGCTCGTCTTCGGGGTGCGGCTCGACTGGCTGCCCGTGTCCGGCGCCGACGGGCCTCTGCATCTTGTGTTGCCGACTCTCGTTCTGGCCGCCGAACCCGGCGCGCTCACGGCCCGGGTCAGTCGCACTGCCGTGCTGGAACAGCTCTCTTCGGACTTCACGCGGACGCTTCGGGCTCGTGGCGTGGCGATATGGCGGATCCAGTGGGTCCATGTGCTGCGGAACTCCCTGTCGCCCGTCATCTCGCTCGGCGGCGTCCAGGTTCGAAGCCTGTTGGGCTACACCCTCATCGTCGAGGTGATCTTCCGCTGGCCCGGGCTCGGGTCCGAGCTCGTCGGCAGCGTGCTCAACCGCGACTACCCGGTGGCGCAGTCCTTGACTCTGCTGCTGGCGGCCGTCGTTGTCGTGTCCAGCGTGGCGGCCGACCTGCTGCACCGATGGGCCGATCCGCGAGTGCGGTTGGCCGGCTCGGAGGCGGAGTGACCGCGGGGGCGATGCGATGCTGACGACGGCCGAGGAGTCGAGGCACATTCCGAGGTGGCGGTCCGGGCGATTCCTGGCGGTGGCGCTCGGCATCTATGCAGCCGTCGCTCTGGTCGGGCTGATCGCCCCGATCGTTCCGCCGCTGGAGCGGCTGGTCAACGAACAGAACCTGATCGACTTCCTCAAACCGCCGCTCTCTGAGGGCTACCCGCTCGGGACTGACGAGTTGGGCCGGGACTTCATGTGGCGGCTCATCGGCGGCCTCGGCGTCTCGATGAGCGTCGGCGTGGTCGCGGCCGCGCTGTCCATCGTCCTCGGACTCGTACTGGGCATTGTCGGCGGGTTCTTCGGGCGGGCTGCGGGGGTGTCCGTCGGCGTAGTGACCGATGTCACCTGGGCGTTCCCGGAGATCTTGCTGGCCATCATGCTGGCCGGATGGCTGGGTCCGGGTCTGCGCTCGGTGGTCCTGGCCGTGGCTCTCACAGGGTGGGCGAGCTTCGCGAGGATCGTTCGTGGGGAGGTTCTGTCGCTGCGCGAGCGCGACTTCGTGGCGGCGTCGAGGGTGCTCGGGATGTCGAAGCTACGCATCAGCCTCCGCCACCTGGTGCCGAACCTGGTGCCGGTCATGATGGTGATGATCGTGTTCTACATGGCGGCAGCCATCATCGCGGAGGCTGGACTGTCGTTCCTCGGCCTCGGCGCACAGCCACCGACGCCGAGCCTCGGCCTGATCCTGGCGCGGGGCCGCGATTCCCTGCACGAAGCGTGGTGGCTGGTGGTCTTGGCCAGCGCGTTGCTCGGCGGGCTGGTCATGCTTCTCAACGCGGCCAGCGACTATCTCCGCGATCGGCTCGATCCCGCCAACGTCGAACGCCAGTAGGACACCGACCGATGCCAATCCAATCGACCCCCAACACCGCGGCGGCGGCCTCCAAGACATCAACCATCGAGCTGCAGCAAGTCTCCATCTCGGCGCGCTACGCCCGCGGCCTGCTCCCGCTGACGACCGGCGTGAACCTCCGGATCGGTCAGGGCGAGGTCGTCGGCCTGGTCGGCGAGAGCGGCTCCGGAAAGACCATCACTGCCCTGGCGGCCATGGGGCTTCTTCCGAGCGGCCTCGAACGGGTGAGCGGGCGCGTCTTGCTGACTGGACGGGACATGACGGAAGCCTCCGAGCGCCAGTGGAACCGCATGCGCGGTCCCAACGTGGCCATGATCTTCCAGGATCCGATGACGAGCCTGGATCCATGCTTCAGCGTCGGGAAGCAGATCGTCGAAGCGGTGCGGGCCCACCGCGACGTCTCAAGGCAAGCCGCTCGCAAGATGGCGATCGACGTGATGGGCGATGCCGGGATACCCGAGCCGGAGTCCCGCTTCGAGGCCTTCCCCCACGAGCTGTCGGGCGGTCTGCGTCAACGAGCCATGATCGCTGGCGCCCTGGTGCTCGAGCCCTCAGTTCTCATCGCGGACGAGCCGACTACCGCTCTCGACGTCACGACCCAGGCGCAGATAGTGGAGCTGGTGCTGGGATTGTGCGAGGCGCGGTCGATGAGCGTGTTGTGGATCTCCCATGATCTCGCGGTGGTGTCCGATCTGGCCGACCGCGTCTTTGTCATGTATGCCGGCGAACTGGTCGAGTCAGGCCCGACGCTCGAGCTGTTCGCCCAGCCGAGCCACCACTACACCGCCGGTCTTCTGGAGAGCGCCACTCACCGGCCCTTCGGGGAGCCCTTCGGGTTCATCCAGGGGACGGTGCCAGAGACGTCGGACTGGGGGGAGGGGTGCCGGTTCGGGCCACGATGCCCGAGGTTCGACGAAGTGTGCACGGCACACCCGGAATTGGCAGACACCGGTCCCGGTCGGATGACCCGATGCCATCATCCGGTGCCGGAGGCGAGTCCGTGAGCGCGATCGTTGTCGCCGAACGCCTCACCAAGGTGTTCAAGTCGCGTTATGGCGGGTTGACGACGGTCGCGGTCGACGATGTTTCGTTCGCCGTGAACGAAGGGGAGTCCTTCGGGATCGTCGGTGAGAGCGGCTCGGGCAAGACGACCACTGCTCGCATGATGCTCGGACTGATCTCACCTTCTGCGGGCAGGGTGGAGGTCGACGGGATCGATGTGTGGGAAGGTGAACGCGAGGAGCGGCAGACCCTGCCGAAGATCATTCAGGCGGTCTTCCAGGATCCCTTCTCCTCGATGAACCCGCGCATGCGTATTGGGCGGATCGTCACCGAGGGGCTGCGAGGCCTCGCCTCCGATGAGCGGCGGACCGAGGCAGAGCGACTCCTGGAGATGGTCGGGCTGTCGAAGCGAAGCGTCGATGTCTTCCCCCGCCAGTTGTCGGGCGGCCAGAGACAGCGGGTGGCGATTGCCCGCGCGTTGGCGATGGAGCCGCGGATAATCGTCGCCGACGAGCCTGTGAGTTCGCTCGATGTCTCGCTCCGAGGCCAGATCCTCAACCTCCTCGCGGAACTGGGCAACGAGTACGGCCTCACCACGGTCATGGTCAGCCATGACCTCGGCGTGGTGAGGCAGTTCTGCTCCCGAGTCATCGTCATGTCCGAGGGACAGGTGGTCGAGGAGGGTGACCCGGATCGGATCCTGCGCGAGCCCGAGCACAGCTACACGAAGAACCTCGTCGCCGCGATCCCGCGCTTGCCCGGCGAGCAATGACCGCCACCGCGTCGGGCGATGTCGTCGAGTTCTCGCTCGGCTCGGGGATGGTCTGCATCGGAGAATGGTCGCGGGCGGAGGCCGCGATGGGCGCAGTTGTCCTGTTCCATGACCGGGACGAGGATCTGGATGCCCTTCGCCCGATCTCGCGGCCGCTCCGCAAGCTGCTGCTCGACGCCCTGCTCGTCGACCTGCCCGGGCACGGCTTGAGCGGAGGTTCCTGGGATGAGCACGGGTGTCGGGCGGTGGAGCTCGCCATCGAGTACTGCGCCTCGCAGGCAACGCCGCCGCCAGCGGTCGTGGCTCACGGCCAGGCGACGAACCTGGTCCTAGCCCAGAACGATGCCGCTGTGTCGGCGTTGGTGACCATCGGCCCCCGGCTGTCGGAGAGCGAGCTCGGGCCCGAGAGTCCGTGGCGTCACGTCCCGATGCTCGCGGTCGCCGATCCGACCGATGCCGAGGCCCAGCGGTCGCGGCGGCTCCTTCAGCGCTGGCTCAGAGCCTGGTACCTCCAGCTGAACCTCCACTACACCAAGGCGCGGCGCCAGGACCCCAGCGACTGGCCGCCACAGGTACCGACCGGGAGCGCAGCCTTCGCGGCCGAGCAGATCGCCTACCGCATACCCGCAGAGGATCGGCAAGCGCCTCGGGCGCGGCGAACGTCCCGCTAGCCGTCGTCGCGGAGGCGCTGGCTGAGGACGGCCGCGGTGTCGGTGCCGCTCTCGATGGCGCCGTCCATGAACCCGGCCCAGCCCCGGGCCAGGTCCGAGCCGGCGAAGTAGAGCCGGCCGTGGGGGACCGCGAAGTCGGAGTAGTAGCGCGACAGCTGGCCCGGGCGGTAGGTCGTCCACGTTCCCTTGGCGTACGGGTCGGCGGTCCAGTTGTGGCCGTGGCAGATCCGTACGGTGGCTTCGGGGGCGAATTGGCGGATGGCCTGTTGCACCTGGGCGGGGTCGGTGGCGTCGATGGCCGAGTCGTCCTCGCCGATGCCCACCAGCAGCCGCCCGCCGTCGAAGTTGGCCTGCTCGGAGGTCCAGCACAGCGGCCCGCCCCAGCCGGAGGCCATGAGGAATTCGGGGACGTTGTCGACCAGGGCGTGGAGCTTGAGGGCGTGGCCGGCCAGCCCCTCGCGGGCGAACCGGGCCTTGAGCGAGTCGGCATCGATGGGCAGGTCGATGTCCTGCCAGGTGTTGACCGGGGCGGCCAGCAGCGCGAACCGGGCGGTGTGGGCGTCGCCGCCGGACGTGGTCACTTCGACGTGGTCGCCGGTGTCGGCGATCGAGGCGACCGGAGCGGAGAGCTCGATGTCGGCGCCGCTGTCGGCGGCGAGGGCCTCGACGAGGCTGGCCGTTCCCTGGGCGAACTTGGTGGCGGGGGCGTCGTCGAGCGTCCAGACGGCGTTGTCGTAGCCCGCCACCCAGGTGAGGACCTGCAGCGCCGAGTTGTCTGAGGGGTGGCAACCGAAGGCGAAGGCCGACCACATGGTGAGGTACTCGGCTACGAACGGCTGCTCGGTGTACGGGGCGATGAACTCCGCGAAGGAGATGTCGAGGTCGTGCAGGTCGGGGTTGTCGAGGTCGGCGCCGAACGTGACCCGGCGGGATTGTTCGATGATGTGGTCGAGGGCCTTGTCGAGGTCGGGGCGTAACTCGCGGGGCACGGGCTGG
>VXNG01000032.1:16611-21598 GCA_009840695.1 Acidimicrobiaceae bacterium | reverse complement strand
GCAGGTTGAGATCGACGGCCACGCCCCGTCCGTGGCGGTCCTCGGGGATCACCGCTCCGCCCAGGTCGATGAACGCCCGCGGGGTGAGTTCGCCCCGTTCGGAGCGGCCGTGGAACACGATCTCGCCCGTGTCCGCGGCCACCAGGCCGGTGAGCACCTGCACGAGCTCGCTCTGGCCGTTGCCGTCGACACCGACGATGCCCAGCACCTCGCCCCGTCTCACATCGAAGCTGATGTCGTCGAGGACGGCGCGGCCCTCCGAATGCAGCCCGAGCCCGCGCACCTCCAGCGCGGCGTCGCCGGCGGCGGGCCGGGGCCGCTCGACCCGCAGCACGACCTCGCGCCCGACCATCATCGTGGCCAGGGTCTGCCGGTCGGCCCCGGCGGCGGGGATGGTGCCGACGACTTCGCCGTCTCGCATGACGGTGCAGCGATTGGCGACCCCGAGCAGCTCGTCGAGCTTGTGGGTGATGAAGATGATCCCCCGTCCCTCGGCGGCCAGGTCCCGGAAGACCTCGGACAGGTCGAGCCATTCCTGCGGTGTCAGCACCGAGGTCGGCTCGTCGAAGATCAACACGTTGGCCCGGTGGTGCAGCAGCCGCAGGATCTCGGCCCGCTGCCGGGCGCCCACCGACAGCGAGTCGACGACCGCGTTGGGCTCGACGTGCAGCCCGTAGCGGGCCGACACCTCCCGCAGCTCGCTGGCGATGCGGGTGACGTCGCTGATCGGCGGCCGCCGGGGCCTCAGCCCCAGAGCGACGTTCTCGGCCACGGTCATGGTCGGCACCAGCATGAAGTGCTGGTGGACCATGCCTATGCCCAGCCGGCGAGCCTGCTGGGCGTTGCGGATCTGGACCGGCTCGCCGTTGAGCTCGATCGTCCCGGCATCGGGGCGCAGAATGCCGGTGACGATGTTCATCAGGGTGCTCTTGCCGGCGCCGTTCTCGCCGAGCAGCCCGAGGATCTCGCCCGCGTGGAGCTCGCTGCTCACATCGCGATTGGCGACCACTCCCGGGAACGTCTTGGTGATGTTGTTCAGCCGCAGCAGCGGCGCGTGAGTCGAGGTGGGAGGCTCGGGCGTCCCTGCCGGAACGCCCGAGCCAACCAATGTCCTGTCTTGCGTGTCAGCCACCGGTGCAGGTGACGGCAGGATCGACAGGCCGTATCCCGCGGGACACGCTGTGGGGCCTAACCGGTGCCGGTGACGGCAGGATCGAGGTCGACCTCGCCGGCGATGATGGCCGCGGTGACCTCATCCACGATGTCCTGGTACTGCTCGTACCCGGGGCACAGCTCCACATGCTGGATGGTGGGATCCTCCATGCCGAAGAACACGTTGTCGTGGGCCAGAGTGCCGTCGGTGAAGGCGGTGACCACGAATCGCAGCACCTGTTCGGAGTTGGCGATGGCGTTGCCGATCACCTGTGGCCCATCCGGGCAGTGGCTCACGGTTGCGCCCCACAGGCCGACCGTCTTGCCCGACTCCTCGACGGCCTGCACGATCCCCGGGAACCCGGCGTCGACGAAGCCGTAGATCACGTCGGCGCCGTTGGCGATCTGGGCCGCGGCGTCGTTCTTGGCGCCGACGGCGTCGTTGAAGTCGCCGACGTTCGAGTCAGCCGTGGCGGTGCCTCCCGAATCGGTGAAGCCCTGGAAGAACCCGGCCCGGGTCTCGGCCGTGGGCGGGATCTCGAAGCCGCCCACGTAGCCCGCGCTGCCGGACTTGCTGAACTCGGCCGACACAACGCCCATGACGTATGACGGCACACCCTGCGACACGACGTACGCGCTCAGGTTGTCGACCGCCTCGAACCGGGGGGCGGTGATGATGACGAACTCGATGTCGGGGAACTCCTTGGCGACGGTGGCCGACGAGTCGCTCATCACGCCGTCCCCGAGGACGAGCGACGCGCCCTCGTTGGCCAGGTTGCGCAGACCGGCGACCTGGTCGGCCGGATCCCACGCGTTCTCGACGATCCGGACCTCGTAACCGAACTCCGCACCCACGTTGTTGATGCCCTTGGCCTGGTCCTCGTAGAACCCGCCGTCGTTGGTGGGTCCTGACAGGACGTACCCGATGATGATGGGCTCCTCAGGCGCCATCTCCTCCTCAGCCGGAGCTTCCTCCTCGGCCGGCATCTCCTCTTCAGCAGGAGCTTCCTCAGCCATCTCCTCTTCAGCAGGAGCTTCCTCAGCCATCTCCTCTTCAGCAGGAGCTTCCTCAGCCGGGGCCTCCGCGGCCGGCGCCGGCGCCGGTGCCTCGTCCTCGTCGTCGCCGCAGGCCGCGGCAATCAGTCCGAAGGCCAGCACTACAGCGAGTAGCTGCAGCCAGCCCCTGTGTGGATGTCTCATGTAGGTTTCCCCCTTCCGCCTCCGTTCGGAGGCAACGGTCCTCCCGAGCACGTGTTCATGCCGGGAAGGTCTTTCGTAGCCATCTTTCGAGCACCGCCGCGGGCGTCTCCCAGCCGCTCTCGCAAGGGAACATGTGGCCGAAGCCGCGGATCTGGAAGTACTCGGCCCCGTAGACGCGGGCCACCTCGCGGTCGATGCCGCTGTTGTAGCCCTGCATCATGTCGTGGTCGGCGGAGATCACGCAGAGCGGGCCGGACACTCGCTGGGGATCGACGTCGAGCTCGTTGCGCGACGCCGAGTTGAGCGCGGTGGGCGATTCCTCACCCATCAGTCCCGCGTAGCGGTCGAACGCCTCGCCGTCGATGCTGTGGAAGAACAGCGTCCGTATCGTCGCCGGGTCGTACGGGGGCACCGGGTAGCGCGTCCCGTAGGTGGCGAAGTTGTACATCCCTACCTGCTCGGGCGGCGCCGGAGCCAGCAGGGCCAGCCCGGCGGGCTGGGTGAAGCCGATCTCGGCGTGCTTCAGCCCGATCAGCCCCCCGACGCTGTGGGCCACCACCACCGCGGGCCGCTCCAGCGCGGCGGCCGTGGTGTCGACGTCCTCGACGTAGTCGTGCAGGGTCACCTGCACGAAGTCGTCGGGTTCCATGGCCGGTGACGGCGGGTGGCCCCGCCAGCTCACCGCCGCAGAATCCCAACCCCGATCGGCGAAGTACGGCTGGAAGTGCTCCCACACCCAGCTGGCGCACCCGGCGCCGTGGACGAACAGCAGCACCTCGGTGTGGCGGCGCTCGTCGGCACCGTGCGTCGCCACGTGCAGCCCGAGCGGGCCGACCGAAGCCGAGCCGGCTCCCGGGCCGATCGAGAGTTCCTCGCTCACGTCTTGGCGGCCGCCTTGAAGGCGTCCCGGACCATCGGCATCGTCTTTTCGGAGAACAGCTCCATGGAGTGCTTGACCGTCTCCCAGGGCATAAGCCCGAAGCTGAACTCGGCCAGGTAGGCGTTGACCCCCAGGACCTCGCGCAGCATGATCATCTTCTCGGCGACCGTCTCGGGGCTGCCGTAGATGACCATCTGGGCCGGGCCGCTGAAGTTGTCGACGTCCTTGATCTGCTTGAACAGCGCCAGCAGGCCGGTGTAGACCCGCTTGAGGTCGGTGTCACCGAACCAGTGGGAGCGGCCCTCCTCATACTCGAACAGCGACACCTGCTCGGGGAAGTGCTCCTTGGCCAGCGCCTCGGCCTCGGCGTCGGTGTCGGCTACCACGTAGGACGACAGGTACCCGATGCGCTTCTGGTCTATGGGCAGGCCGCACTCCTGCCAGCCCTCGTGATAGGCGGCGAAGATGTCCTTGTGGATGTCGATCCCGAGCCATGAGAACCCGGCCACGGCGTAGCCGCGACGGCCCCACTCCCGGGCGTTCTCCGGCGTGGCGGTGGGTATCCAGATGCGCGGATAGGGCTTCTGGAGCGGCTTCCAGGGCATCTCGATGTCGTAGTACTGGTGGAACTGGCCGTGCCACGAGAAGTTCTCCTCGTTGGTCCAGCACTTGATGAGGAACTCGAGGTTCTCGCGGAACAGCGCCGGACCGTCGGGGCCGCGGCGGCCGTAGGTCGCGAGCTCGTGGTGCACGACGCCGCGGCCCACGCCCAGTTCGAGGCGCCCGCCCGACAGATGGTCGATGATCGTGAACTCCTCGGCGATGCGGAGCGGGTCGGCGATCGGGAGGATGATGGTCATCGGCCCGAAGCGGATCCTCTCCGTCTCGGTGGCCGCGATCGTGCAGGTGACCGCCTGAGACGGTGACAGGCTGAAGTCCCCGCTGAAGTGGTGCTCCGCGGTGAAGTAGTAGTCGAAGCCCAACGCCTCCGCGAGTTTCAATTCGAGCTTGAACTCCTCAAGACGCTCCCCGACCGACATCGTGTTCTTGTGGCCGATGTGGTCAAAATCGGCGAAGTACACGTCGTCGGTGGTGCCGCCCGCCGCGGTTGCCGTCTCCTCGACAGTGGCCAGACCGACACTGGCCGTGCCGTCCATGCCCTTGTCGAGGTACTCCTCGAGTCGACCGTCCTCGTAGATGGTTCCTGCTTGGCTCTCGCTCATTGGGTTTCCTTCCTATCGATCGGTTGAGTACGGGCCCTTCTCCCGCCACACGGCCATGGTTGAGCAGTTGAGCCCGCCACCGGCCTTGAGGAACTCGCCGTAGGGAACGGGCAGGACCTCGACGCCGAGCTTGCGGACCTCGGCGATGGCCTTGGTGGCCTCCTCGATCATGATCACCAGCCCGGGCTCGAGGGTGGTGACGTTGGTCGGCGCGTACAGGGTCTGCTCGTCCCGCTCGACGTGGGCGATCTGGTAGCCGCGGCGCTCGAGCCAGTTGTAGGTCTCGAAGTCGATGCCGCCCGGATAGGCGATGACCTTGTCCACGTCGAGGGCACCCATCAGCATGTCGGGGTGGGCGCTGGCGCCGCTCTGGGGGTCGAAGTACCACGGCGAGTTGCACTTGATGGTCAGGAACGTCATGTCGTCGGGGTCGAGGGGGCCGCGGCCGGGCCCCGGCGGGGGGGGCTCGTGCAGGCCCCCGAGGTTTTATTCAGCACGACGACCCCCCCCCCAAACAACTACCCGCCCGCAA
>VXNG01000032.1:0-16601 GCA_009840695.1 Acidimicrobiaceae bacterium | reverse complement strand
GGGGGCCGACGAACCACGGCCAGTTCCAGTTCATGGTCCCGACCGCCACGCCGGCGGGGTCGAGCCCCGCGCTGCGGGCCACGGTCGGGTAGAGCTGGTCGAGGCCCTCCTGGTTGAAGGCGACCGACAGCGCGCCGACAAAGACGTCCTCGGCCAGGAAGAAGCAGGGGCCTGCCTCGCACACGCCCTTGCCGGTGATGGCGAGTATCGGCGGCACGCTGAGGTTCTGGAAGGCCCACAGCGCCAGCCATTCGCCCCGGCCCACCGAGAACGGCGTCCAGCCCATCTTGGGGATCACTGAGCCGCCCCGCAGGACGAGCAGCTCCCGGGTGGCCCACATGTAGGTCATCGGACCGAACGGGCTCACCGGCGGGTCCGGGAAGTCGACCCGGTGGACGACCACCCCGTTGTCCTCGAGAAGCTGCTGGTACTGGGCGCTCTGATCCTGCATCTTCGGGATGTCGAGCGTGTCGAAAGGAAGCTCCCACTGGTGGAAGAAGTCGGGATCGTCCTCGATCATCGGGTTCTTCTCATTGGGGGTGATGGTCGTCAGCGCCACCTCCCGGAGCTTCCCGATGCCGTTGCTGCCCATCTCGCGCCCGTACAACTGCGGGTAGACGTCGAGGTAGTCCAGGTTGTGCCAGACCGCGGCGTCGGGCGCTTGCCCATGCCGGTAGCCGGGAACGTCCTCGAGCTTGAACTCCTTGTTCTTCAGGCGTCCCTGGAGCTCCTGGATCCGGCTCTCATAAGGAGTTGGCATGGCGCGCTCCCTTTCCTCTCGAAGATGTTGAACTTGTGGAGATATGCGCTACCAGGAGAGGAACTCGCCCTCGGACTCGTTCCAGCTGACCGCGTCGAGCCGGGCAAGCTCGTCGGCGTCGAGTTCTATCGCGCCGCCCCTGACGGAAGCGCTCAGCTGCTCGGGGCTGTTGGCACCCACCACGCTCGACACGACCTGCGGCTGATGCAGCACCCAGGCGATGGCGGCCTCCGCGACGGTGCAGCCGTGGGCGGCGGCGACATCTGAGAGCGCGTCGATGACATCGAAGCCCTCGTCGGTCATGTACTGGCCGCAGAAACCGGCCCGCACGCTGTCGGGAGCTCCGTCGCGGCGGTACTTGCCGGTGAGAAAGCCTCCGGCGAGGGGGCTGAACGGGAAGCAGGCGACGTCCTCGTTGACGCAGAACTCCATCAGGTCGGCCTCGTACTCGGCCCGGTTCACGATGCTGTAGCGGGGCTGCACCGACGTCCACTGGGCGGTGCCCCCGGCATCGGCCGCGGCCTTGGCCATCTCCATGAGCGGTCCCGGGAAGTTCGACGATCCGATGGTCTTGACCTTGCCATCGGTCACCAGCTCCCCCATCACGCCCATGACCTCGTCGAAGGGCGTCGCGTCGGGGAAATGGGCCAGGAGGATGTCGACGCTGTCGACCTGAAGGCGCCGGAGGCTGTCCTCGACGGCGGGAACGACATGGGCCCGCTGCAGACCCTCGCCGTCGGGCCCGTCCCACATCCGGGCCCGCACCTTGGTGGCCACGACTACGTCGTCGCGGTTGCCCCGATCCTTCATCCAGTTGCCGATGATCGTCTCGGTGACGCCCACCCGGTGGCCGCCCTTGGCGAAGGACTGGAGGTTCTGGTTGGGGCCGTACATGTTGGCGGTGTCGATGAAGTTGCCGCCGGCCTCCACGAAGGCGTCCAGCAGGGCGTAACAGTCATCCTCGTCGGGGATCGTCCAGCCCAGTTGCATAGTCCCGAGACATAGTGGCGAGACCTCGAAACCGGTGGTGCCGAAGCTACGGCGTGGACCCATGTCAGTCATTGTTCCTCCTAGGGAGCTCCGCCTGCCGGTTGGCACGTAGATGCCAAACCGTCTGACATTTTAGTTATCGGCATTTCTGGCAAGCAACCTGAGGCATGCGACCCGCGTCCTGCCGACCACGCGGCCATAGCCGGGACACCCTCCCCAAGGCTTGCGAAATCGATTTCAGCATGTTAGCGTCCGCTTCCTGGAGGCGCCATCCCGCGCTGTGGCGTGGTGGCGGCGACACAACAGAAGGGGGACACAAACATGCGCGGGAAAACCATCGGTTCCAACCGCGGCGTCATCGTTGCAGGTGTGATCGTCTTGGCGCTGGTTGCCGCAGCCTGCGGTGACGACGACAGCGACGAGCCGGCTCCAGCTGCCCCGACCACCGCCCCGACCACCACCGCGGACAGCGACGCGCCCGCGGCCACGGAAGACAGCGAAGCCGTCAGCGAGGCAGTAGAGGACTGCGGGCCGCTCGAGATGGCGTTCCCATTCGACATGCAGGTGCCCGACCCGGCGATCTTCTACCAGTCCGACGGGCTCAACGTCACCCGCGGCGCCTACGAAGGCCTGCTCCGCTACAAGCCGAACACGGACCTGCCCGAGATCGAGCCGCTGCTGGCGTCGAGTTACGACATCAGCGACGACGGGCTGGTGTACACGTTCCAGATCCGTGAGGGTGTCAAGTTCCACGACGGCACCGACCTGACCGCTCAGGACGTCGTGAGGAGCTTCGAGCGCAGGGTGGGCGTGGACGCCGGACCCGCATACATGCTCTGGGACGTGGCGAGCTACGAGACTCCGGACGACTACACGCTCATCATCACCCTGAACCAGCCCGACAGCGCGTTCATCCACTACATGGCCGCGCCGTACGGCCCGGGCATAGTCAGTCCCGAAGCGGTCGAGGCCAACGAGGTCGACGGCGACCTCGCCCAGGCTTGGATAGCCACGAACTCGGCCGGGACAGGGCCCTACTACATCAGCAGCTTCGAACCGGGCGAGTACGAGCTCACCCGCTTCGACGACTACTGGGGCGAGGCTCCCTACGTCCCCGCCTGCTTCTCCCCGATACACATCCGCGTGATCCCGGACTTCACCACCCAGATGCTCGAACTCGAGAACGGTGGGTTGGACATCATGATCCACGGGGTCACCAAGAACGACCTGCCGAGATTCCAGGACGCGGGATTCGAGGTGTTCCAGCACACCGGAATCAACTTCGTGGTCATGCACCTGAACACCCATGACGGGCCATTCACGGACCCGGCCATACGGGCCGCGGTGCCGCAGGCAATCGACCGCGAGTTCATCGTCGAGCAGGTCTACGGCGATTTGGCCAAGGTGGCGACGACTCTGTTCCCGCAAGGGATGCTGCCCCCGGGGAAGGGCCTGTTCGAGCCCGGGCACAACCCCCAGGCATTGACCGACGCAGTTGCTGCCGGTGGCTGGGAGGACGCGACCATCGACCTGGCGTTCACTACCGACAATCCGAACAACCAGCAGGTGGCGGGCTTGGTCGCCGCTCAACTCACCGCGGCGGGTCTCAACACCACCAGCCGGGGCGTGACTCAGCCGGAGACGTTCGAGTACCCGACCACGCCAGACATCCGACCCGATGCTCTGATACTGCCGGCGACCCCGGATGCAGCCCATGCCTTCACCTGGTCGGACCTCTTCTACCGTCCCGGTGGAGGGCTCTCCTACTTCTCGCCTGAGGTCTGCAGCGAGGGTGACCAGTTCTCATTCGATGGTCTGAGGGTGGTCGGCGACGAGGCCGTGGCCGAGGTCTACGCCCAGGCCTCCGAGGCCTATGCCGAGTGCGGCGCCTTCGTGCCGCTGGCCGATGTCATCGAGACCGTGGTCGCCCGGCCGGGCATGACCGGATTCGAGCACCGGTACGACGATCTGTCGGCGTTGCGGATCGCGTCGCTGAGGGACGGCTAGCAGTCGAAATCGAGCCACCGCGAGACCCCGTCGCCGTTGGGCGGCGGGGTCGAGCGGCGGGCTATTGTCGGGTGCCTTGAGGGGCATGAAGACATCTTCAGTCGACGCCCCGGAGCCAGCAGGTACGCCGGCGCGAGTCGTCGACGTGTCCGACTTGAAGGTCACATTCGAGCGCAGAGGCCGGCCCGTTCATGCCCTG
Source organism: Acidimicrobiaceae bacterium (assembly GCA_009840695.1). The sequence goes on along the minus strand of VXNG01000032.1, from coordinate 12,645 downwards.
CGGGGCGTGTCGCTGCGGATCGAGCCCGGCGAGATCGTCGGGTTGGTCGGAGAGTCCGGGTCGGGCAAGACCGTCCTCAGTCTCTCCCTGCTCGGTCTGCTACGGGGCGAGCCCGCTCCCAAGGTCAGCGGCACCGCCCGGGTCATGGGCGTCGACATGGTGTCAGCACCGGCGGCGCAACGGCGTCGACTGCTCAACACCCAACTCGGCGCCGTGTTCCAGAACCCCATGACATCGCTGAACCCGACCATGACGGTCGGGCGCCAGCTCCTGGAATCCTCCGGGTCCACCGGCGAGTCGGTCAAGCTGCTCGAAGCGGTGGGCGTGCCCAACCCGCAGGAAAGGCTCGACAGCTACCCCCACGAGTTCTCCGGCGGTCAACTCCAGCGGATCATGATCGCCATGGCCATCGCCGGGAACCCGTCACTCGTCGTGGCCGACGAACCGTCGACGGCCCTCGACGTCACGGTCCAGATGCAGATCCTGGAACTGCTGGCATCGCTTCGTGACCATCTCGGCTGCTCCTTCCTGCTGGTCACCCACGACCTGGGGGTCGCCTCTGAGATCGCAGACCGCATCGCCGTCCTGTACGCCGGGAAGCTCCTCGAGTCCCGCGGCTCGCAAGCGATGCTCACCGAGCCCGCGCACCCATACTCGATCGGGTTGCTGCAGTCGCGGCTCAGCCTGTCCTCCAGCCGGGAACGCCCCCTCATATCACTGCCCGGGGAACCCCCGGATCCACGCCTTCCCCCCAGCGGCTGCCCGTTCGCGCCAAGATGCGAGTTGAGGATCGACGACTGCGAGGCTCGCATGCCCGAGTTGGTCGAGTTGACCGGCGGCGGCCTGTCGGCCTGCATCCGTCTCCAGGAGGCGGCCACCTACCGGGCAGAGTTCGAGCCGCCGCCCCCCTGGGCCGAGGGAGCCGTCTCCGAAGACGCCGTAGTTCGCCTGGACGGCGTGACGAAGACGTTCAAGAAGCGGAAAGGCTGGTCCCACCAGGAAGTCCAAGCGCTGCGGGGAATCAGCCTGGCGGTTCGCAGGGGTGAGGCCATCGCCCTGGTGGGCGAGAGCGGCTGCGGCAAGTCGACGCTGCTACGGGTGGTGGCCGGCTTGCTCGAGAACGACGATGGCGAACTCGCCCTGGCGGAGGACCTCGACCCGCAGATGGTCTTTCAGGACGCGCTGGCATCGCTGACTCCGTGGCTGAGCGTGCGCGAGTTGGTGGGCGAGCGTCTGCGGGGCCACGGGATGTCCAAGACAGAGGTCCGCCGCCTAGTGACCGATGCGCTCCAGCGCGTCGGCCTGACCGAGGAGCTGATGACGGCCAAGCCTCGCCAGCTCTCAGGGGGCCAGGCTCAGCGGGTCGCTCTCGCTCGGGCCATCGTCGCGCCGCCCGGCCTCCTCCTGGCCGACGAACCGACCAGCGCGCTCGACGTCTCGTTGGGGGCCGTTGTCCTCAACCTGATCGGGCAGCTCCGCCGGGAGTTGAGCTTGACCGTGATGTTCGTCACCCATGACCTGGCTGCTGCTCGAGTGGTAGCCGACCGGATCGCCGTCATCCAATCAGGAGAGATTGTGGAGATCGGCCAAGCCGGCGAGGTCATATCGGCTCCCCAGCATGCGTACACCAAGACCCTGCTGGCCTCGGTTCCCGGCCAAGCACCCCCGATCCAATGACCGGCACCGGCACCACCAGCCTCGGAACGGCCAGCGAGCGCTTCCTGGGTTCCTTGAGGCGTCTGCGGCTGTCGGACGGGCTCGGGCTGGCCGCGCTGACGGTCCTGGTCCTGGTGGCCATCGCCGCGCCTGTTGTCGCTCCCCACAGCGCCACTGCGCCTTCAGGCATCCCCCTCAGCTCGCCCAGCGGCAGCGCCTGGCTCGGAACGGACGAGGTAGGGCGCGACATCCTGTCCCGGCTGATATTCGGGCTCAGGCTCAGCCTGATCGGCGCAGTCCTCGTCATCGCCTCGGGCGTGATCATCGGCAGCGTCATCGGGCTGGTGGCCGGCGCGGTGGGCGGCTGGGTCGACATGCTCCTCATGCGGCTCACCGACGTGTTCCTCGCCCTTCCCGCGCCGGTGCTGGCCATCGCGGTGGTGGCCGCCCTGGGGCCGTCGTTCACCAACACCCTGCTGGCGGTCTCGATCGTGTGGTGGCCCTGGTACGCCCGGATCGTGCGGGGAGAGGTCACCGCCATCGGAGCCCGCCCCCACGTCGACGCGGCCAAGCTCGCCGGCGTCGGGAGACTGCGGCTGTGGAGTCGCCACCTGCTCCCCGGCGCCGGACCCTCCGTGCTGGTCGTTGCCAGTCTCGACGTGGGCTACCTGGTGCTGATACTGGCAGGCCTGTCGTTCCTGGGGCTGGGAGCACCCGCACCGGCGCCGGAGCTGGGAGCGATGGCGGCCCAGGGTCTGCGCTTCCTGCTCTCGAAATGGTGGGTCCCCGTCTTTCCGGGAATCGCGGTCGCGGCGCTGGCCTACACCGCCAACCTGGCCGGCGACGCCCTGCGCGATCTGATCGGGGACCGCTAGATGGCCGTGCTCATCCTGCGCCGGCTGGCGGCCATGGTCGTGGTGCTGCTCGTGCTCACCGCGGTGATCTTCCTGCTGCGCCAGATCACCCCGGCCAACCCGGCCAGGGTCGCGCTCGGTCCCCAAGCCTCGATCGGGGCGGTGGAGGAGTACTCGCGAGAACTCGGACTCGACCAGCCCCTCGTCGTCCAGTACTTCACCTACCTCAACGACATCGCCCACGGGGACTTCCAGGTGTCGGTGCGCACCCGCCGGGCCGTGTCCGAGGACCTGGCCGCCTTCGTGCCGGCCACCATGGAACTGGCGCTCTACGGCATCATGTTCGCCGCCATGGGCGGGCTCGTCCTCGGGGTCGTGTCGGCGGCCCGTTGGCGAGGATCAGGAGTCATCCGCAACGTGATGCTGATGGGGGCGTCGGTGCCCTCGTTCCTGCTCGCCTTCGGCCTGATCCTGGTCATGTCCAGGAACCTGGGCTGGCTGCCGGGCACGGGCCGATCGAGCCTGCCCGACATGCCGGAGGGCCCCACGCAACTGCTCACCGTCGACGCCATCCTGCACGGCCGGCTCGACGCCTTCTGGAACGCACTGCGGCATCTCATCCTGCCCGCGACCACGATCGGGTTGGCCTCCGCGGTGGCGATCGGACGCGTGCTGCGCAGCAGCCTCCACACCAGCCTGGACTCGGACTACGTTCGCACCGCCCGAGCCAAGGGCCTGGCCGAACGGCTCGTGCTGCGCCGGCACGCCCTCAGGAACGCCTCGGGGCCGGCCATGACCATGGGCGGCCTCCAGCTGGGACTCATGTTCGCCGGTGTGGTGATCGTCGAGCAGATCTTCGCATGGCCCGGGATCGGCTGGTACACGGCTCAGAGCATCCCCACCAACGACTTCGCAGCCATCGCGGCCGTGACGTTGATCTTGGGAAGCCTGTATGTGATCGTGAACACCGCCGTCGACATCGCGCAGATGCTGGCCGACCCGCGCATCCGGCGCTAGAGGCCGAGCGGACAGGGGGTGACCGTCGCAATGCCGGGCGAAGGGAGCGGAATCGTGCATCACGACCCCGAGTTGCTTCGGCTGTTCGGTGAGGACATTCGCCGCCAGGGCGCGGTGATGGCCGAGCAGGTGCCACTGCTCCGGCAGGCCGCCGAGACGGCCGTGAGAGGTCTCCCGCCCCGCCCCGAACGCGTCTATCTCATCGGATGCGGCGACAGCCTCGACGGCGCGATGGCATCCCGCCCCCTATGGGAGCGCTTGCTGCCGGACACGGCCGTCGAGGCCGTTCCCGCCATGACCTTCTCGTCCTACGCCGTCGACACTGCGCCGCCCGGATCCCTCGTGGTCGCGCTGTCGCAATCGGGGAAGGTCACCCGGGTGATCGAGGGTGTCCGTGCGGCTCGCGCCCGGGGAATGGTCACGATGGCCGTGACGGCCCGGGCCGACTCGCCGCTGGCGGCCGAGCCGGTGGATTCCCTGATGGTCGTCCCGTTCCCCAAGCTGGGCCCGATCCCCGGGACGACGTCCTTCACCGTGGGCTCGATCGCCCTCAGCGAAGTGGCCTGCGCCCTCGTTCCGGGCAACCGCTCCGACGAGTTCAGGAGCGCTATCGACGAGACCCCTGCGTCGATCGACGGCGCGGTGGATGCGGTCTGGGAAGCGGCCATGTCGCAGGCAGCTCGGGCCACCCGAGCCACCACGCTGCTGGCCCTGGCCGCCGGCCCGACATTGGCGGCGGCCCGACATCTCGTGCGGAAGGTGCTCGAGATCAGCCAACTCACTGCGATATGGCAGGAGACGGAGGAGTACGCCCACGACGAGTACTCGCTGGTGTCGGACTCGTTCATGGTCGTGTTGTTCGCACCCGGCGACCGCTCGATCACCCGCACCATCGAGATCTCGCACTACCTGCACCGGCTGGGTGTGGATCTGGGCGTCATCACGACACCGGGCCACGCCCGGTCGTTCTCAGGTGTGGCCGATTCCGTGTATGCCACCGGCGGACCCGCCGCCACCGCCCCGCTGGTCGATTCCGTACCGGCCCAGATCCTCGCCTTCGGTCTAGCTGAGAATCTTGGCGGTTCGATGTACGGAATGGGCGAGACTGTTCATCGCATCGACGGGGATCCCCAGATCTACGAAAGCGCCATCGTCGTTGAGTGACCACCCCCGCATCCGTCTCGGGCTCGCCTTCCCCCCGCAGCCGCCGGTGAGTTCGGTGTCGCAAGGCCTGTCGCTGGCGCGGGCGGCCGGACTGGCATCGTTCACCGTGTGGGACCACCTGGTGGACTTCGCCTCTGAGGCGGAATGGGTGCCCGGGCCCGGAGTGCCCGCCTCCCCGCACGAGAATCTCGAGTACCAGACGCTGCTCGGATTCCTGGCGGGCGGAGCGGGCGACGTTCGCATAGGAGTGGGCGTCACCGAGGCCGTTCGCCGCCATCCGGTCATCATCGCCCAGGCCGCCCTGACCCTCTCCCATCTCGTGACGACCCGGCCCATCCTCGGGATCGGCGCGGGCGAGGCGGCCAACACCGTTCCCTACGGCCTGGCCGAGGAAAGGCCGGTGAGCAGGCTGGAGGAGGCGCTGGCCGTAATCCGCGCCTGCCTGCACTCCACCGGGCCCATCAGCCTGGACGGCGACTGGTTCCCGCTCGACGGCGCCCGCCTCGACCTGGGCCCCGGCCCCGGCGGCGTTCCAGAGATCTGGGTGGGCGGCCGGGGACCCCGCATGCTCCGGCTCGCGGGCGAATTCGGCGACGGCTGGTACCCGACCGATATGGCCGACCCCGATCGCTACGGGTCCAGCCTGGCCAGGGTTCGCGAGCACGCCCGCCGTGCTGGCCGCGACGCCGCCGCCATCCTGCCCGCGGTCGAACTCGTCCTCGTCCTGGCCGACCGCGACGACGAGGCCCGCAGGTCCCTCGACGATCCCGGCTTGAAGCTCCTCGGACTGCTGCTCCCCGCTGGCGACTGGGCCCGCTTCGGCGGCACACATCCCCTCGGCGAGAAGCACCGAGGATTCGTCGACTACGACCCGTTCGCCCTGGACGGCGACGCGCTCCGTGACGCCCTCGACGCGGTCCCGACCGAGTTGATAGAGGAGATCGTGCTCTGGGGCACACCCGAACGCGCCGCCGAGCGGATTCGAGCCCTGGGCGAGGCTGGACTCCGGCACGCGGTGGTGTCGCCAGCCGTGGACGATGTGGTCGGTCGGCGAGAATGGACTGAGCGGGCCCTGAGCGAGATGGTCCGCCTTCTCGCAAAGTGAGGCAGGTGAGACGGCCGTGAGACAGGAAGCTCCGGTAGACGCGCCCCACGCGTTCTACTTGCCCGAGGACCCCGACTACACGATCGTCGACAGCGCCCTCGACTCCATCAGGTTCGTGCGCGCCGTGAGCGAACCCGACTCCGACGGGTACCTCTACTGCCGGTCGGTGGACGCCTCTCCCGACGGCCTGGTCCCGTACCGGGGCCGCTTCATGGAGGGTGTGGGGTACTGCGCGGACTCGGTCTTCGGCGCGCACTACATGGTCCGCTTCGGTCGCGCCGTCGGCCGCACCGAACTGGAGACCATGGGATGGTCCTTCCTGGACCATGCGCTCGGCGGAGGATTCTTCGACCATCCGGAGGTGCCGGCCCGCCTCTACCGGGACACCGGGACCGGCCGCTTTCTGGACAACCTCGAAGGCCACGACGGGTATCTCGAACACGGGCACATCGCCAGGGTGGGCCACCAGCTGCTGCTCGCGGCGAGGCTCGACCCCGACACGGCGCGAGCCCGGAGATCGCTTGAGGCCGCATCCCGGATCGCGGCATGGATCGACGCCTCACAGCGATGCTCCAACGGCTGGTTCCCACGGCGAAGCCGGCCCGATGGAACCGTGTTCCCCGATGCGGTCGACGCGCTCGGCCCCACCGACCTCGCGGCGGTGCGGTACCCGGATCCACTCGGCGACTGCAGCGGCGGCGGCTCGATGGCGCTGCACTTCCTGGCGGCGGCAACCGCCGCAGGGATCTGCGATGCGGCCGGCTCGGTCCGGCAGGCCGCCGAGGCCTTCATCGATGCCGGGGGTCACTTCGGGAGCGTCAACACCGATACTGAGGATCCCGCCGAGAATGTCTCCTTCGCTCTCGGGTTCCAAGCGATGCTGGCCGCTTCGGGCCTCGTGGGCGACACCGAGTTCGCCGACTTCGCGTTCGACACCTGCCTGGCCGGCCTCAAGCAGTTCGAATTGGTTCGCGACCTCAACGGGTGCGCCACCAAGGGCCTGCTCTACATGGAGGACTCCTGGAACGCGGCCTGCACCTGGGAGATTGCCGTCTGCGCGGCGGCATACCTGGAGGCCCACTGGCGGCGGCCCCGCCGGGAATACGTGCTCAAGGCGCTCACAATGCTGCGAGGACTGGCCAAACATCACCACGGCGAGCTGGGATTCCTCACCGAGGCCGTCGATTGGGACGGGCATTCGGTCAAGACGAGGCACTTCGGCGGAGCGTCGCGAGGCGACATCGTCACCACCCATCCCTTCCTCAACAACCTCCACCTCCTGGAGCCGACCGTGCTGTTCCTGGAGACCGGCGCGATCGGCCAGGACCATCACGAACTGGGTCCCGGGCTGTACGACCTGGAGGGAAACCGGGTCTGCGATCTCCCGGTCCCGTGCGGGGACTGGATGCTCTAGTCCTGCCCTGGGGACGCGGCCGCTCTTGCGAACTCGTCGACCGCGCTGTCCGTGAGCGGGTCGTGGGCCAGCGCTTCCAGCACCGCCAGTCCAGCCGTTATCGCGTCGGCTCCCTGCATCACCGACTCGACGGCCTGCTCCGGGGACTTGATGCTGGCGGCCAGCACCCCCACTGAGGACCCTGCCGCCCTCAGCACGCCGGCGACGGAAGCGACGACGGGCGAGTCGGGCCTCAGCCGGGCGGCCCGGTCCACGTAGCAGATCACCCAGGCCGCGCCCGAACTGGCCGCGACCAGCGCCTGGGCGGGAGAGTAGACAGCGGTGTAGGCCACGGTGACGCCAGCGCGGGCAAGTTCAGTCCCCAGCGAGAACATCTGCGCCTGGGCGGGAAGTTTCGCCACCACCCGGCCATCGCCGAGCCGGAGCGCCTCGACCAGTTCCGTCTCGGCGCGCTCAACCGAGCCGGGCTGGAAGAACACCGGTCCGCCGGGAAAGGCCTCGAGCAGGGCCTCCAGCTGCTCGAGAGGCCGGCGGCCCGACTCTGCCATCAGCTTCGGGTTGGTCGTTATGCCCTGCACGTACGCCAGCCGCGCGGCGCGGCGGGCATCGTCGAGGCCGGCCGAGTCGAGATAGAGCACCGCTACCGGTAGCCGGCCTGCGGCGCGGACGGACCGAGTCCCGTCATGAGCGGACAGGCCCGTCTCGCATCGAGCTCGACCGGACGACGAGCTCGGGAGCGAGCACTTCGTGGATGCTGGCCTCCGCGCCGACGTCCTCCGGCGCCTCGAGCGGCGTGGCCCGGTTGAGGAGCACCTCGCCCGCGGCGCGGCCCAGCTCGTAGGTCGGTTGCCTCACGACGGTCAGCGCAGGCGTGACCAGCGATGTCCAGCTCGCGTCGTCGAAGGCCACCATCCCGAGATCGTGGGGGATGCTCAAGCCGTGCGAACGAGCGGCCCGGATGGCGCCCGCGGCCATCTGGGAGTTGAAGACCAGCAGGGCGTCGGGTCGATCCGGTGCCCCGAGCAGCGACATCGCCGACTGATACCCGCCCTCAGGTCGGTAGTCGGCGTGCTCGACGACCTGCTCGATCGTGCGGCCGGTAGCGGCCAGAGCCTCGCCGCACCCGCTCAGCCGCTCGTTGGTCGCGTGATGCCCGGACGGCCCCGCCAGGCAGGCGATCCGCTCATAGCCCTGCTCGATCAGATGGATCATGGCGACCTTGGCACCGAGCCGGTTGTCCACCAGGACCGTGTCCAAGTCGCCGCAATCCACCGAGGCGGTCTCGATCAGCACCACGGGAGTGGGAGTGTCCAGCAGAGGCGCGAGGATCACCGGATTGGTCGTCTCGGTGGCCAGGACCACGCCCGACACATGGTTCTCGACCGCGAGACGGACATGTATCGCCTCGCGTTCGGGATCATCATTGGTGTTGGAGACCATCACCGAGTGGTCGTTGGCCAGAGCAATGTCGTCCAGGCCGCGAAGAACCGACGTGAAGAACGAGTCCTCGATGTCGGCGGCGATGAACGACCAGTTCCGGGTTCGGCGGGTCCGCAGCGCCCGGCCGATCGGGTTGCGGCGGTAGCCGGCCCGTTCGACGGCCGCTCGCACTCGAGCCGCCTTGACGGGGTCGACGGCGGTGCCGTTCAGCACGCGCGACACTGTGGCCGGCGATACGTTGGCCGCGGCAGCGACCTCGCGCATCGTCGTCATGGGCCGATTCTAGACACCGCGATGTCGAGCCGATCGCGAGCCGAGACCAGGGGGCACAAGGTGGACCACGCGGAAGATCCGGCAACCGGCGGCGCCGGGCCGGTCGAGTTTCTCAGCGTGGGAGACATCGGTGTCGACATCATCGCGCGGGTCGACCACCTCCCCAGTCCCGGCGAGAAGCTGTGGGTGGACGTCGCGTCCGCGTATCCGGGCGGTATGGCCGCCAATGCAGCCGCCGTGTATGCGGCGCTCGGCGGGTCAGCCGGAATCGTCGGCCGGGTCGGGCCCGACAGCCACGGGATCATCTCGCTGGCGGACTTGGAGGCACGCGGCGTCGACATGCGCTACGTCGAGGAGGTGCCCGATCCGACCTTCTGGACGGTGGCGCTGACGACTCCACCAGGACAGCGCGCCCTGATCCAGTTCGAGACGCCGGCACTGTGGGCCCAGCCGGCCGAAGGCGACATCGACGCCATGGTCGGCGCGGCCGCGATCCATACGATGGCCGAACAGGGCGATCACGTGCTGCCACTGCTTCGGGCCGCCCGGGACAGGCCGGTCACGGTCTCCATCGACATCGAGTCGCCGGCCGTGCATCAGGACAATCTGACCCGCCTCGTGGCTCTGGTCGACGTGGCCTTCGTGAACACGGAAGCCGCCCGAGCGCTGGCCCCAACCCCCGAGGGAGCCGCCCGTGCGGTACAGGCCATGGGTCCGCCGACGGTGTGCGTCACGCTGGGTGCGGACGGCGCTCTCCTGCTCGACCGCGAGGGGGCGACCACCCCGGTCAGGGCTCACGAGGTTGCAGTCGTGGACGTGAACGGGGCGGGGGACTCGTTCGCGGCTGCCTTCATGTGGGCCCGGGTGCGGGGATGGGCCGACCACGAAGCAGTCGAGCTGGCCAACGCCGTCGCGGCGGTTTCCACGACCGCGCACGGCCGGTCAGCGGTGATCAACGGCGACGGTCTCCACTCGCTGCTCGACGAGCGTGGAGTCCTGTGGGAACCAGAAGCATCGACGTGACCGAGCCCATCGCTTGACCGGTTCTACACCTGCCGGAACAAGCACAGCGTCGTCAATCCGGCTGCGGCCCCCGAGGCCGATGGGCTAGGCGAGACTCCGCCGGCGGGTGGCCCGCGATCTCCGGGTGATCGGTGTCGCCCTTGCTGGCGACGCTGTGACCTACGAGGACGGCCAGCAGGTAGACGCCGGCCAGCAGGACGGTGTCGGTCGGCTGTTCTGAGAGCCAGAGCCAAACGAGCAGGGGCGCGGTCAGCGTCTCGAGGAGGAGAACGAGAGCCACCACAGGCGCAGGCAGGACCTCGGTGGCTCTGGCCACCGCCATGAACGCAGCCGGAAGGAGCACGGCGCCGGTCAGGGTCAGCAGGCCTACGTCTCTCACGGCCACATCCCAGGGCACGATGAACGGCAGGGCGACGACGGCCGAACATGCTGAGCCGAGCGAGAACGCCTTGGGGATGTCTCGCTGGTCCGCAATCCGCATCGCGGTCACCGAGCCGGCCACCAGAACCGCGTAGGCCAGCGCGACCACATCACCGCGCAAGTTCGCGGTGGACACGCTGTCAAGGAAGATCAACGCGAGTCCCGCCACGCACAGGACCGATGCGACGATCGTGCGCCTTACGACCACCTCTCGCAGAAAGAGCCTGCTCAGGAAGGCGGCGATCAGCGGCGATGTCGCCGCGATGACGAAGGTGTTGGCCACATCGGTGGAAGTGATCGAGATGACGAACGCCACGTTGGCGGCGCCCAGCAGGAGCCCAGCGATCAGCGCGGGCCGATCGCACCGCAGTATCGGGCCCGCCGGTCTCGGACCTCTCGACAGCCCGGCGACGACCGCGAACCCGACTGCCATCATGAGCCCGCGCCAGAACAGCACCATGAAACGATCCGCGCTGACCAGGCGAATGACCAGGCTGTCCGGGCTCAGCAGCAGAACGCCGACTATGGCAACGGGAAGACCGCCGAGGCGAGACGGCTTCAGAGACGGCTTCACTTGCTCACCACCCTCGTGTGCGCCAGCCTCACGTGGTCACCGCTGGTCGACGATCGCACTCCATTCGTCGAAGGTGTATTCACGTTCGGGGTAGGCGACGGTCTGGAACGGCCAGTCGGCGGCGACCCAGGCCCTCACGTCGTGGTACAAGTCGGCGTCAAGCCCCGTGGCCAGCTCGCTCTCCCGCACCCACATCGTCACCGTGGCGTCGATTCGCGGGTTGCTGCATGGGTCGATGTACAGGCAGCCGGTCTGCACCGATGAGTCGACGGTCAGCACCGCGAACGCGTAGGACTTTCGCAGGGCGCGTTCGTTCGTGTGCCAGGAGAGGTCGATGAAGTCCTGCCGGAAGCTGAGGTTGTCTGTGGGCCATCCCAGCGCGTTCCAGTAGCAGTCGCGCAGGTGGTCGACACTGCTCATGACGGCGTCGTAGTCCCGGGCAGTGTGAGCTGTCGACAACGCTTCCAGCCGGAATCTGTCGGCCTCGAACACCTCCGGGATCACGGCGTCGGGCGGCACGAAGGGGGCGGCCTCGGTCGGCAGCTTGTTCCATACGTCGAGGGAGTACTCGCGTTCGGGGTAAGCGACGGTCTGGAACGGCCAGTCGGTGGCTATCCAGGCCCTCACATCGTGGTCTAGAGCGGCGTCGAGCCCCGTGGCCAGCTCGCTCTGCCGCACCCACATCGTCACCGTGGCGTCTATCCCCGACTTATCGCAGGGATCTACATAGACATTCCCCAGATAGCCCGATCCGCCGGTTGATGTCACCACGAAGGCGAACGACTTCCTCAGGTCCCGCTCCTTGTCGTGCCATGCGACATGCACGTGATTGTCCGAGTACGAGAGATCAAGCGCAGGCCAGTCGGGCGTCCTGTAGTAGGCGCCCTGGAGGTGGGCGATGCTCGTCATCAGCGCGTCGTAGTGCGCGAGGGCATCGGACGTCCTCAACGGCCGAAGCCGGAACCGGTCAGCCTCCAGTCCAGTCGGGACGCCGTAGCTTGTTGGCACAAGAGTCATGACACCTCGGTGGCGCAGGGCTGTCTGGAGGGGAGAAATCGATTTCTTCCGGAGGCTAGTGCGCTTTGACGCCCACCGCCCACGCCGCTAGTCCCCCGTTCCGACCCGGCCGACAAGCTGTCCTACTCCTGGGGCCGGTAGTCGAAGATCAGCACTTCGCCGGTGTCGTAGCTGGTGAAGACCACCTCGGAGTCGCCGTTGCCGTCGAGATCGGCCACCAGGCCGCCGGCCGCCTGACCGAATTCCGTCCGCAGGGCGTGCTGGCGGAACTCCCCGACCTCGGTCTGCTCGAACCAGAACACCCGGGGGTCGCCATCGCCCGACACGGTGAGGTCGATGTCGCCGTCGTCGTCGACGTCGCCCCACCAGAACACCCCGGGCGCGGCCTGGAAGTTGATGCCCTCAATCGGCCGCGAGACGATGCCGTCGCTGATCAGCTTCGGCTCCCAGCGCTGCCGGGGGTCGCTGGGCGGGGTCAGCAGGTAGATACCCGACAGCGGCTCGGGGTCGCGGCTCACGTTGTTGACGTGGTTCGAGCCGATCCAGCCGACCGTGCCCTCGCCCAGCAGGCCCGGGATGGCGGCCAGCTGGATCGTGCGGCCGAGAGTGCTATCGATCACATGGCGCTGCCAATCCCCCGCCGGCCGGGCCGCGCTGGGCGCCTCGACCTGCTCGAACCACACGAAGG
>VXNG01000124.1 GCA_009840695.1 Acidimicrobiaceae bacterium | reverse complement strand
CGCTTGGCTGAGGATCGGAGCGACGCTGTCGAACATCGACGTGAAGTCCCAGCCGCCGGACGTGCGGGCGGCGTTCGCCACGGACTCGTGGATGAGCAGGTCGCCGGTGGCCGCGATCGTGAAGGACCCGGGACCGTCGTCCACCGCGGCGGTGGTAGTGGGCCCTTCGGAGGCGGCGGGCGTGGCGTCGTCCGGAGGGGTCGCGGTCTCGACTTGTGGCGATTCTCGCGGGGCGACGGTGCCGGGGTCGCCGGAGTCCAGCGCGATCGACGCCACCGCGCCGGCCACCAACAGGCCGAACAGCATCCAGGCCACCCCCCGCTCCAACGGCGATCGCGACTCCATGACTATGCGGCCCTACGCCGTGCCGATGTCGGACCGCAGGCCCCGGCCCGCGGGCTGGAGGTCGGTGAAGCCGTCGGGTGATCGGGCCACCTGCCCCTCGACCAGCACCCATTGGATGCCGGCGGACTCCTGGGCCGGGTTGGCGATGGTGGACCGGTCGATGACGGTGGCCGGGTCGAACACGGTGATGTCGGCGTCGGCGCCGATGCTGAGCCGGCCCTTGCGCAGCAGCGCCGGGCAGCGGCCCTCGAGCAGGCGGGCCGGCTGAATCGTCATCTTGGCGAGGGCGGTCACCAGATCGAGCACTCCGCGCTCGCGCACGTAGTGCCCGAGCACGCGGCTGAAGCACCCGGTGGACCGGGGATGGTTGTTGTGGGACCGCTCGAGGATGGCGTCGCTGCCGACCATCACGAAATCGGCTTGCAGCGGCAATTCGATGTCTTCCGGCGACATAGCGAACGCGGCAGTGAGGGCGTTGTTCGCGTAGGCGTCGGCGAAGGTCTGCTCGGTCAGCCGCTCGGACGTTCCGGCTACCTGAAGGTCGCCGTAGCCGATGCCGTACTTCTCTTGCCAGTCCTGGTAGCGGGCCGACTTGAGGTAAGTGGCCCAGAACTCGTAGGGGTAGGCGCAGGCCGTCATGGGCAGCCCCTCGCCGATCGCCTCGCTGATGCGTCCGAGCGCTTCGGCCATCACTCCGGTGCCGCCCGTCGAGTTGATGTGCTCGACATGGACATGGGCACCGGTCTCGCGTGCCGCGTTCACGAGTTCGCTGATGGCCTGGAGGTTGGTGCCGGGCGGGAGATTGTCGGAGTAGCGGGCGTGCACGCACAAAGGAACGCCGTCCTCCGCGGCGACCACGGCGTGGGCAAGAAGCGCGTCCGCGCTGGTGCCCGGTGTGTATTCGGGCTGCATGTGCAATCCGATGAACCCGTTGCGGAGGTCCGTCCGGGCGTCGGTGAGTATGGCCTCCAGCGTGCCTGGCGTCGCCGTGTCGTAGGGCTCGAGGCCGTGCACCTGGCGGACGTAGGCGTGGTCGGAGGCCCCACCGAAGTGAACCGGGGAGCTGCCGTCGGGGTGGGCCGCGAACCAGTTGGTGGCGCGGTTGTCGAGGCCGTGCATCCCGAGGTTCGTGGTCACGCCGTCGGCGAGCTTGTACCACTCGCCGTAGCCGTTGGGGCTGTACGACAGGATGTCGATGAATCCGGGCGAGACCACCAGTCCGGTCGCGTCGATGGTCCTGGCTGCCTGCAAGGGGGGCGCGTCCGGATCGACCAAGATGGCTGCGACCGTCGATCCGCTGATTCCGATGCTGGCCACGGAGTCGAAACCCGACGCGGGGTCGATCACGCGGCCCCCGACGATGGTCAGGTCGAAAGACTGATCCGTCCCTCGGGCCGCCGACTCGTCCAGTACAGGAATCTGGGGCGGTTCCGCGGGCTGTTCTGGTTCTGAGACGACCGTCACCGCTGTCGAGGTGGTCGGTGCATCCGCCGAGGTTGGTTGCGGGGTGGGCTGCTGCTCAGGTTCGGGGGCGGCGCCGGAGCCCAGCCGGCGGAGCACGGCAACGTTGGTGGCGCCGAACCCCAGTGCGAGCAGCAGGCGGCGGCGGGCGATGGATCCGCCGCTCGGTCTCGGCCCAGTCACGACCCGCCAGCATAACGGCGCGCCCCCAGGGCCCGATTCGCCTTGAGCGAGCGCGGATCGATGTGATCCGGTCGCGCCGCGGGGGTGTCATCGGGCTGCTCCTGCCGGACCGATCACGTCTCCCAGCGCGACCGAGAGGCCATTGGCCAGGCAGTCGTCGACACGTTCGCGCAACCACTCCAGAGTGCTGGGAGCCTCCGAGATCCGGCTCAACACCCAGCGGGCGAATGAGCCGTCGTCGAGCCAGCTGGCGACTGCCGGGGTGAGGCCGGGCAATATCGCCGGTGCCGAGACGGGTTGCTCGACGACTCCGCAGCGCAGCGACGACCACGTGTTCCTCTCGTGGAAGTCCTGTCTCAGATGTCGGACAACGCAGGCCGAGAGCGGCTTGCCCGAGGCGTTGAGCGGATAGAGCCGCGAGACGCTGTCCCAGGTCAACCGGCGGCGCGTGCACGATCCGGCGCCCTGGCCGAGCAGCCTCGACACTCGCTGCAGGAACACGCCATCGGGGAACCAAACCGCGGGCGAGGCGCACGGCGGCGTGGGCCGCCCCAGAGCGCGGAGACCGCCGTCGAGCAGTGTCCCGGCCACCGTGGAGAGGATCTCCACATCGTCGGCTCCCTGCTCGCGGAACAGTGCCAACGAGCCGCTGACCCGATCGACCGACCACGCCAATGCGCCGCTGCGCATGCGACCGTGGGGCCGCCGCGTCTCGCACCGGGTGGTGCCGGCCACCGCCAGGGTCTCGGGCGGGCATCTGAGACCAATCATCGCGAGCCCGCCTCCGGCCGGGGGATCAACCGGGGTTCTCGCTCCTGTCTTGGTGACCAGCACGGCCCCGCCGTCGGGCAGGTTCAGGGCGTGATACGTGAGATTCAGCAGCAGTGGGTCGGGATGCATGGGACCGGGGCCTTTCGCCTTGCGGGGTGCAGGCGGCCCGTAGTCCCGGGCTGCGAGGCGAGCAATCAGCGCTCGTCGCCAGTATGGGGAGCGGGTGTGACACCGCTCAGGGATGGGTCGTTAGGTCGCGGGACCGGCGGGGGCCCGTCCAGCCGACGCCGTTGGGCAGTGTCAGGCGGAGTGCGTCGAGATCAGATCTTCGACCGAGCTCCAGCCGTCGAACAGCACGTGCACCCCCGGATGCTGCACCACTGTGCGGTTCCACGGCTGCGGTAGGACCCACACCGGCTTGCCGGCTTCCACCAGGCGCTTCACTCGCCGAGGCGCGTCGTCCACCCAGACGTCGGCATCGAGCCCTACCGGATCCTCGGTGAACACGATGTCGTCCTCGCTCATGCCCAGCTGCGGCTGACCGGCGAACCACTGGCGGGCGATGTCGCGGGTCTTCGACTGGTCGTCGGGGTTGTCACCGACCATGTGGTCGCGCCGGGTAACTGCCACGACCCTGAGGCCCGCCGATTGCAGCCTGGCTATTCCAGCCTCGGCGCCCTCGACCAGTTTGAGCCGTCCGGACATCGGAGACAGCAGGAACTCGCGGATCATGCCGGCCGGGTCGTTCACGCCCCATTCAGAGAGATCCCAGGAAACGTTCAGCGCCAACTGCCGATCGGCGACCGCATGTCGGGCAGCTACATGGGCTCTCAGGCCCTTCACCCAGTTTGCGATGACTCCGTCCATGGTCAGGGCCACGGTCGGGGAGCTTGAGTTGGAGGATGCGGATGATGGCGGCGTCATGGGGCGGCAGTGTAGCCATCCTGGCCCCAGCTTCGAACCGTTCCACTTGCTGGAAGTGCTGGTCAGTCCGGGCGGTCGAGACCCACCGCGCCGGACGCAACCAGGGCTTCGATCTCGTCGTCGCTGCGGCCCAGTGAGCGCAGGATCTCGTCGCTGTGCTCTCCGAGGCAGGGAGCCATGCCCCTCGGAGACCAGATGGTGCCGGAGAAGTCGACCGGGGTTGCGATCATCGTGGACGTGCTCGCACCGTCGGGCACCTGCACCAGCCCTCCGGCCGCGGCGAACTGTGGATCGGCCAGCAGATCGTCGGGTGACTGGATGGGAGCCCAGAACAGCTCGGGTTCGGTGGCGAAGGTCTCGGCCCACTCGTCCAGGGGCCGGGTGGCGAAGATCTCGTCTAGTTCGACCACCAGGCTGGCGGCGTTGTGGCGGCGCCCCCGGGCCGTGCCATAGCGCTCGTGCTGTTGCCAGTCGGGCCGCCCGACGGCCCTCGTCAGCGCTGCCCAATGCCGGTCCGGCTCGAGGCCGACGAGCCAGAACCGGCGGCCGTCGCCCGCGGTGTAGTTGTTCATAGCCGGGTTGCCCATGTTGTCGCGGCGGCCGATCTGCAGCGTCAGCCCCCACCCCAGCGTCACTGACAGATCGAAGCTGATGGTGTAGGCGCCCTGCCTCAGCAGCGAAGTGCTGACCACCTGGCCCTCGCCCGTTCGCTCCCTGGCCAGCAGGGCCGCGCATACGCCGGCTGCCGTGGCCAGCCCCGTGCTGTGGTCGCCCATGCCGCCCCGTTGGAACGGCGGATCTCCCCCCTCGACGGTGAGAAGGTGGGCGATGCCCGAGCGGGCCCAGAAGCCGGCCACGTCGAAGGCGCCGCTGCCGGCTTCGTCGCCCTCCATCCCGTAGCCGGTGATGGCGGCGTAGACGAGCCTGCGATGGCGGGCCGTCACCGAGGCGTGGTCGAGGCCAAGGCGGTCCAGCCCGCCGAGACGGACGTTGGTGACGAACACGTCGGCCTGCGCGAGCAGCTCATCCATCACGGCACGCCCGCCGCCAGCAGTGAGGTCGAGGGCGATGCTGCGCTTGCCCCGGTTGTCCATATCGAACACCGGGTTGGTCGGCATGTCCCCGCCGAGAATGTACTGGAACAGGCGGCCAGGATCGCCGCCGATGGGCTCCACCTTCACCACATCGGCGCCCCAGTCGGCCAGTATCCCGCCTGCCGCCGGTCCGGCCACCCACACTCCGAGCTCGACGACTCGGAACCCTTCCAGCGGACCTGCCATCGCAGCAGAACGGTAGCGGCTCGATCACCGATCCCGGGGTGGACCGTTTGGAGCCGGAAGCCTCCCTAGAGTGGCGAGGATGAGTGCCGAGAGCCTGGGCACCGGTCCGCTGGACGGAGTCGTCGTCGCCGACTTCTCCCGGGTTCTGGCCGGCCCGCTGGCCACGATGATGCTGGGGGACCTCGGTGCTGACGTGATCAAGATCGAGCGGCCGGGCCTCGGCGACGACACGCGCTCATGGGGTCCACCGTTCGTCGAGGACGGTTCGGCCACCTACTACGTCTCGGTCAACCGCAACAAGCGGAGCGTCACCCTCGACCTGACCGATGAGCAGCAGCGAGACGAGGCCCGCGCCCTTGCCGTTTCGGCCGATGTGGTGGTGGAGAACTTTCGGGCCGGAACCATGGAGCGCTTCGGCCTCGACTTCGAGTCGCTGAGGGCCGACAACCCCGGTCTGGTCTTCTGCCGGGTGAGCGCCTTCGGGCCCTCCGGCGGGCGTGACCTGACGGGCTACGACTTCATCGCGCAAGCGGCCAGCGGCCTGATGAGCATCACCGGAGAAGCCGACGGCCCTCCCACCAAGACGGGAGTGGCCATAGTCGACGTGATCACCGGCCTGTACGCCACGATCGGCATCGTCGCCGCACTGGCCGAGCGACGATCCAGCGGTCTGGGCCAGTTCATCGAGGTCAACCTGCTGTCGTCGGCGCTCGCGGCGCTGGTCAACCAGGCGTCGGCCTTCGTGGGCGCCGGGGTGGTGCCCGACCGGATGGGGAACCTCCACCCGAGCATCACCCCCTACCAGACGTTCGCGACGTCCACGGACGCCATCGCCATAGCCGCAACCAACGAACGCCAGTTCTCGGCCCTGTGCAAGTCCCTGGACGCACCCCACCTGGCCTCCGACCAGCGCTGGTCGTCCAACACGGCCCGGGTCGAGCACCGCGAAGCCCTGACGGCCGAGCTGGAGTCCATCCTGCAGCGCCGGCCGTGTGATCACTGGGTGGAGCGCCTGACCGCTCACGGGATCCCCTGCAGCCCAGTCAACACGATCGAGGCAGCGTTCCGATTGGCCGCCGAACTCGGACTCGACCCCGTGCGCCGGCTGCCGAGCGGCGAGGGCCAGTCCTGCACCACCGTCGCCAACCCCATCACCTTCTCAAGGACCCCGGCCTCGCATCGCCTCGCGCCCCCCGCACTGGGTGCTGACACTGCCGAGGTGCTCGAAGGGCTCAGACACCCGAAGGAGTCGCCATGACCGGAGTCGACGCCGCGCTGCGAGAGGCAGTCTTCGAGTTGATCGACGCAGACCGGGAGCTGCTGGCCGATACGTGCCTGGAGCTGGGCAACACCTACGCACCCTGCGGCCATGAGCAGCCGGTGGCCGATGCGGTCAGCGCGTGGTATGAGCGCCATGGCCTTGCCGCTCGCCAGCAGCAGATCCTCGTTGATCGCTCGAACGTGGTGGCCGTTCTGGAGGGGTCGAGAGCGGGGGCCAGGAGTCTCATCTTCAACGCCCACCTAGACACCGAGATCAGCGGTCCCGACCACGCCAACCTGATGGAGTCCAGCGACCCCAACCTGGTGGGCGCCTGGCGGGAGGGCGACCGCATCTTCGGCCACACCGTGCTCAACGACCGGGGCTGCATGTCGGTGTTCATGGTCATGGCCAAGGCGCTCGCCAATGCCGGGGCCCGGCTGGGCGGCGACGTGATCCTGACCTCGGTGGTGGGCGAGACCGGCATGGCGCCCGTCGACGAGTACCAGGGCCTCAACTACGAGGGCAAGGGCTTCGGCACCCGCCACCTCGTCGACCACGGAGTACGGGCCGACTATGCCCTGGTGGCCGAGACAACCGCCTGGTCGAAGTCGTGGATCGAGTGCGGCGCGGTCTACCTCAAGATCACGCTCCGGGGACGCAACATGTACACGCCCCGGCTCATACGCGAGCCGGACCTGCCCGACCATCCCAACGCCATCGTCAAGGGAGCGGTCGTGGCCAGCGTTCTGGAAGCGTGGGGCATCGACTATGAGGAGCGCAACTCCTACGTCTCGGAGCTGGGGGAGGTGCGTCCCAAGGCCCAGGTGGGCGCCATCAGGGGCGGCGTGCCGTACCGGCCCAACCGGTCCTCTCCCGTGTGCAAGCTCTACATGGACGTGCGCACGCCTCCGGGGGCCGACCAGGACGCGGTGGTCGAGGAGGTTCGGGCCGTGGTCGGCTCCGTGGACCCGGCTGCCGAGGTCGAGTGCTACATGGCCAAGGCGGGGCGGGTCGGCACCGGCGTCAAGCCGTTGAGCAGCGCGGTCGAGAAGGCCTACGGCGAGATCGTCGGGGGCGCCACGCCGCCTCCCCAGGTGGCCCATACCTCCATGTGGCGCGACACCAACATCTTCAACGCGGTCGGGATCCCGTCGCTGACCTTCGGCCCGCCCCGGGGATCGGCCGCGGTGCAGGGCACCGGCCACTTCGAGCTCGACGACCTGGTGGCCGCGGCCAAGGTCTACGCCGCGGTGGCCATGGACCTCTGCGCCTGAGGATCCCTCAGATCCGCCGGGCGGTGGCAGCGTCGAACCCGACTGAGTACTCCACCGGCGAGTCCTCCCGGATCCAAGCGCCGTCGATTCGCAGGTCGAGCTGAGACCGGTCCACGGGTATCCGAAGCTCGGTGCCCTCATCGTGGTCCAGGCGAACCTTGGCGAAGCCGACGAGGCGCTTGGGCGGACGCTCGTAGGTCGAGCCGGGCACGCTTCCGTAGACCTGCACGACCGCCGAACCTGGACGGTCGCCGGTGTTGGCGACGGCCACCACCACCTCGTCGTCTGCCGTCTCGGCCTCGCCCAGATTGAAGCTGGTGTAGCCCAGGCCGTGGCCGAAGGGCAGATGGGCGTCCGTGCCGTTGGCGTCCAGGTGCCACTGCCCGTGCAGCAGGCCGTAGACGGCCGTCTCGGCGTCACGGTCGAAATCGACGAGGTCGGACTCCTCGTGCGGGATAGCGAAGGGGAGCCGGCCGCCGGGCTCGGCCCGGCCGAACAGCACGTCGGCCAGGGCGTGGCCGCCCTCCGAGCCCGGATACCACACCATGAGCGCGGCGTCGACCGTGTCGAGCCATGGCATAACCACCGCGCTGCCCGCCATCACCGCCACAACCACCCGGTCACAGACCGCGGCCACATCGGCGATGAGTTGCTCGTCCTCCGGGTGCAGCCGCAGCGAGGCCCGGTCGCCGCCCTTGGAAGTACCGGCTACCGCCCCGCCGTCACCGAAGCCGGCCAGCATCGCCTCGATCTGGGCCGGGTCGGTGCAGCCGAGCTTGGGATGGTCGATGGGCGGGGCCAGCTTCAAGAACACCGTGCCGCCGTCATCCATGTACTCGCCCTCGTCTTGGCGGGTGTAACCCACGACCACCACAGCGAGATCTGCGCCGGCGGCGACCGACGGGTCGCGGTCGCCGTGGACGACGCGCACGCCGGTGTCACCGAGAGCGGATTCAATGCCGGCCAGCAGGGTCACCGGGTCGGGCGTGTGGAGCACGTCGCTGGAGCCGCCGTCGCCGAGGTTGGGCACCGCAGCCAGTGGGCCGAGCACGGCCAGCTTCGACAGAGCGGCTGACT
Organism: Acidimicrobiaceae bacterium; assembly: GCA_009840695.1. The sequence continues at coordinate 13,620 of VXNG01000124.1, read as the reverse complement.
CGACGGGCAGGCAGCCGTCGTTGCGGAGCAGCACCATGGACTCCACCGCGGCCTGGCGGGCCAGCGCCCGGTGTTCGGCGCAGCCCACCACCGAGCGCTCGGGGGCATCGGCGAACACCCGGGCGAAGCGCAGGAAGGTCGCGATCGTCTCCGACATCCGTGCGTCCACGTCCGCGACTTCGAGCTCGCCGGAGGCCACGGCATCACCAAGCACCGGGTCCCGCTGCTGGCGGAAGGGCATCTCGATGTTGCAGCCGGCACGGACCGACTCCACCGGGTCGCGCAGCCCCATGATGAAGTCGGTGATGACCAGGCCGTCCCAGCCCCACTCGTCTCGCAGGATCCCGGTGAGCAGCGGCCGGCTGTCGCCGCACCAATGGCCGTTGAGGGAGTTGTAGGCGCTCATCACCGCGGCCACGCCCTCGGTGGCCACCCGCTTGAAGTGGGGCAGGTACACCTCGTGCAGGGCTCTCTCGTCGGCGACGACGTCCACCTTGAAGCGGGCGTTCTCCATGGAGTTGCAGGCGAAGTGCTTCATGCACGCCATCACGTGGCGCTGCAGGCCGCGAGTGAGCGCGGTGGCCATCTCGCCCAGATGGCAGGGGTCTTCGCCGTAGGTCTCCTGGGCCCTGCCCCAAGCGGGGTGGCGCAGCAGGTTCATGCACACCGCTCCGGTGAAGGTGGCTCCCGAGGCCCGCAACTCGGCTCCGATGGCCTCACCTATGCGCTCCTCCAGGGCCGGATCGAACGAGGCTCCCCGGGCCATCGAGACCGGGAACGTGGTGGCCGGTCCGATCACGCACCCGCGGGGCCCGTCCGCGAAGTTGAGCCCGGGTATGCCGAGCCGATCGACGCGGGCTGCCGGCCATCCGTGGGCGTGGTAGCCGCCAGTGGTCAGATCGATGATTCCCGGCCAGAAGGGCTGCTCGCCGTCGAGGCAGCCCAACTTCTCCTCCAAGGTCATCATCGCCACAAGCTGGTCCGCCTCAGCCCGAGCGTCGGCCCCCTGGACCACCCGCTCGGCGGCCTGATCGAATGTGGTCACCCGTCCCTCGGTCAACGGTGACGCAAGCTCTCAGCCGACCTGCCAGCCGCCGTCGACCACCAGCGACTGGCCGGTGACATAGCTGGACAGGTCCGACGCAAGGAATAGACACGCATCCGCGATGTCATCGGGGGTTCCTAGTCGGCCCGACGGGATCCGAGACGCGAGTTCGCCGAGACTTGGGGCCGGTCCGTCATTGCCGATTCGGGACAGACCTTCGATCACGTCTCCGAGCATTGAGGTGTCGACCTGGCCCGGACAGATGCAGTTGACCCGCACCCCGGCGCTCGCCATCTCTGCTGCCAGGGACTGCGTGAGGCCGACGAGACCGAACTTCGAGGCGGAGTAAGCCCCGTTGCCGGTGCCGCCGCGCAGGCCGAACAGCGATGATGTGACGATGATGGACCCGCGGCTCATCCGGCGAGCCACAGCCCGCACCGTGAGAAACGCCCCCGTCAGGTTGACGTCCATCACGCGGCGCCAATCGGCGACTTCCATGTCGACGACCCTCGTGAGATGCAGCACTCCCGCATTGGCCACCGCCCAGTCGAGTCGGCCGTGCCCGGACCGGATCGACTCCAGGGCCGTTTCCGTCGCGTGCTCGTCGGTCACGTCCAGATTCATCGGCTCGACCGGAGCCTCAGTAATCTCTGCGATGGAGGCCGCAGTCGAGTGCGCCGCCTCGGCGTCGATATCGGCCACGACCACTGTTGCTCCGTGCTCGGCGAAGCGTCGGGCCACTGCGGCCCCGATGCCTCGGCCCGCTCCCGTGACGATCCCGACGCGTCCCTCCAGCAACGCGATGCCGGCCGGAGGTGTCATGCCAACGCCCGCAGCACAGCGGTCTTGGCCTTGTGTTCGTCCACCGCGAGATGGCGTTCCAGTTGCGGTGCGAAGGGCATGGGAACGTCCGGGGTGGTGACCCTCACCGGGGGTGCCAGAAGCGAGTCGAATACTTCGGTGCAGGCCGTGGCGATCACTTCGGCCGCGAAACCGCAACTCTGCCGGGCGGTGTCAAGCACCACGAGACGGCCGGTTCTGGCCACCGACTCCATCACGGTGTCGGCGTCCCAGGGATAGAGGGTGCGGGGATCGATCACCTCGACCGACACACCCTCGCCGCCCAACTCCTCGGCCACCGCGAGCGCTACCCGCACGGTGCGCCCGACCGCCACCACCGTTACATCGGCACCGTGCCGCCGAACCGCAGCCTTGCTCAGCGGCACCTCGAACGGGTCGTCGGGTACGGGTCCTCGGGTTCCCCCTAGCGAAGCCTCCTGCAGGTACACCACCGGGTTGGGGTCTCGCACGGCCGCCAGCATCAGACCCTTCGCGTCGGCTGGCGTGGACGGCATCACCACCTTGAGTCCTGCCTGCTGGATGAAGGTCGGATGAGGGCTCTCGGAGTGCTGGGCGGCGGCCGAGCCCGCTCCGCCCGTGGCTGCAAAATAGACGATGGGAAGCTCGACCTGGCCGCCCGACATGTAGCGCAGCTTCGCAGCCTGGTTGGCCAGTTGGTCCATCGTTATGTAGAAGAACGAGCTGACCATGAGGTCGATCACCGGTCGGAGGCCGGCCGCGGCCGCACCGACTCCGCAGCCGACGATCGTCGCTTCCGATAGCGGGATATTGCGCACCCGGGTCGGGCCGAACTCGTCGATCAGTCCGCGCGTAGAACCCATCACCGAGCGGTCGGCATCTTCGCCGAACAGCACCACCGAAGGATCCTCGCGCATGGCCTCGGCCAGCCCGTCACGCATAGCCGTCACTAGGTAGGTGTCACTCATCAGCGTGCCGCCGGGGTGAAGACATCCGTCAGAGCGTCCTCGACCGGGGCTGCGGACGCCTCTGATGCCCACTGGTACGCGGTCTCGACGAGGTCGCGCTCGGAGGCGTGGATGGCCTCGACCCGCGCCGCGTCCAGCACGCCTTGGTCGAGCAGTCGGGACTCGAGCGTCGCTATGGGGTCCTTGGCCTTCCATTCCTCGATCTCCGAAGCCGGTCTGTAGTGACCCGCGAAGGCCTCCTCACCCTCGTTGTGCCCGTGCCAGCGGTACGTCACGCACTCGATGAGGCTCGGACCGTCTCCTGATCGGGCCCGGTCCGCCGCCTCCCGGACGGTCTCGTGGACGGCCGCCACATCGTTGCCGTCGATCGTGTGGGCCGGAACCCCGAACGGAACAGCCCGGGCCGTGATCTCGCCCACCATCAGGTCCTCGGTGCGGGTCCATTCGGTGTACTGGTTGTTCTCCGCGAGGAAGACAACCGGCAGTGCCCACAGGGCGGCCAGATTGAGCGACTCGAAGAACACTCCCTGGTTAGTGGCGCCGTCGCCGAAGAAGCTCAGCGCCACCCTCGAGTTGTGCAGATACTGGTTGGCTACAGCGGCTCCGGCAGCGATAGGGATCCCGCCGCCGACGATGCCGTTGGTGCCGAGCATGCCCGACGGGAAGTCCACGATGTGCATTGACCCGCCCTTGCCGCGGCAATAGCCGTCGGCCTTGCCGAGCAGTTCGGCGAACATCCGGGCCGGGTCGCCGCCTTTGGCGATGACGTGGCCGTGGCCCCGATGGTTCGAGGTGATCTGGTCATCGGCCCGCAATGCCAGGCATGCGCCCGTAGCCACCGCCTCCTGGCCGATGTAAAGGTGGACGAACCCGGGCAGGCGACCTCGGGCAAACAGACGGCGGCACATCTCCTCGAACTCCCGAATGCGGATCATGGTCCGCAGTGCCTCGACTAGGTCCAGCCCGGTGTCCGCTCCCGCATCTCGATCAGCCATGGCGCGGCTCACCCTAGTCATCCGCGTTCGGGTCACCCGGTCCCGGCGCGGTAGTGTCGCTCGATGCGCGTCGAGGTGATCCTGCCCAAATGGGGGATGACGATGCAGGACGGCACGATCGCGGAGTGGATGGTCAGCGAGGGCCAGCAGGTTGATGAAGGTGACCCGCTGGCAGTCATCGAGACCGAGAAGGTCGAGACGGAGCTGCCCAGCCCTGACGCCGGAACCCTCGTGGAATTGGTGGTCAAGGAGGGGGCCACGGTGGATGTGGGAACCGTCATAGCCTGGCTTGAGACCGCTTGAGGCGGCCCGGCGGTGACGGCGCGGTGATGGACTCCGCCGAGTCGCTGGCCGCGCTCGTCTGCCAGAAGGCAGAGTCGGCCCGCCACGACATCATCGACCTCTGCGCGTCGTTGGTGGCCGCGCCCAGCATCACCCCACCCGGCGACACCCGCGCCGCGGCCGCCGCGGCGATCGAATGGCTCGCGCTCCACGGACTCGAAGCCCGCGTCATCGGCGATCGCGAGGACATGCCCAACGTCGTCGTAGAGGTGCCGGGGACCGAGCCAGGTCCGCATCTGATACTCAACGGCCACCTAGACACGATGGGCCCCGGCGACGCGAGCCGCTGGACCGTCCCCCAGTTCGAGCTTTCCAGGAGGGACGGACGCCTCTACGGGCTCGGCATGGGGAACATGAAAGGGGCCGTGGCTGCCATGTGCGCTGCCACCGCAATCCTGTCTCAGAATGCCTGCGAGCTGACCGGAACCGTGACCCTGCTGCTGGTGTCCGACGAGGTGCGCTTCGGAGACCACGGTGCCCGCTACGTGCTGGAACATGAACCGCGAATGCACGGAGACGCGGTCATTTCCGGTGAGGGCTCGGGTTGGATGAGCCTCGCGGTGGCCGAGAAGGGGGTGGCGTGGCTGGATCTGCGGGCTAGTGGCTCTGTTGGCCATGCCTCAGCCGCTCTGAAGGGAGAGACGGCGCCCGCCCGCCTGGCTCGCGTCCTATGCCGGCTGGACGAGTTGAACGATTGGCATGTGGAGCCGCCGCCGGATCTGGCCGGCGCTCTAAGCGACTCCGCCCATCCGGGCCGCAGGGTTGCGGTGAACGCCGGGATCCTCGAGGCCGGTGACTCCCGCAGCATGATCGCCCCCGACGCTCGCGCCGAGTTGGATGTCAGGCTGCCGCCCGGCCTGACCCTTGATTCGCTCGACGCCCGCGTACTTGAGTGTCTGGAAGGCTCGAACGTCGATTACGGGCGCCGCCGTAGCTGGGAAGCCAACTGGACAGACCCGGCCGACGCGCTGGCTCAGACAGTCTCGTCCGCGGCGCGGCTGGTTCGGGGGGAGCCGCCGGTGCTGACGGTGCGCCATCCGGCCAGTGACGCCATGCGGTGGCGGTCGCTAGGGCGGCCCGCGGTGTGCTACGGCCCCCAGCCCACACTGTCGGCCGGCGTCGACGACTACGCCGTCGAGCAGGACGTCATCGACTGCTGCGCCGTCTACACGCTGGCGGCACTCCGCTACGGACACTCGCTTCGACCGGATTGACCGCCGGGCACTAAGTTGGCCCGGACAGGCGCCGTCTGGGGGGCGGAACCGCCGAATCCCCTGCGTGGTGCGGCGCCGAGAGGGAGGACTCCAAGATGCGTTCCCGTGTCATTGCATCAGTCATGCTCGCACTCGCCCTACTGGCCGCAGCCTGTGGAGACGACGACTCTGCCGGCCCCGAACCGGCAGCCCCGGCCGAGCCCGAGGCGACTGCGGCTCCCGAACCCGAGGCGACTGCGGCTCCCGAGCCCGAGCCGGCCGAACCCGCCGAGGAGGTCAGCACGACGCTGCGGTTGGCCTTCCCGACCGACATGGATCCGCCCGACCCCGACACCAACTACCAGCTCCACGGCAACCAGGTCACCGAAGCCCTGTACGAGGGCCTGCTGCGCTACTCCAGCGACAACACCAACGAGATTGTGGGATTGCTGGCCGAGAGCTGGGAGGTAGCCGAGGACGGCATGACGTACACGTTCACGCTGCGCGAGGGGCTCACCTTCGCGGACGGCAGCCCCCTCGACGCCGAGACGCTCAAGTTCGGCTTCGAGCGCAGATTCGCTGAAGCGGTAGCCGCACCGTCCGGCTACATGCTCCTCCCGGTGGACCGGTACGAGACGCCCGATCCGCGCACCTTCATAATTCACATGGCCTACCCGGAGTCGGCCTTCCTGACCTATCTGGCCAGCCCCTTCAGTCCCAAGGCCATCAACCCGGCGCTGGTCGCCGCCAACGAGGTGGACGGTGACTGGGCCGTGGAGTGGATGAAGACCAACTCCGCTGGGTCCGGCCCGTACGTGATCGACGAGTTCACGCTGGGGCAGCGATACGTGCTGGCCCGCAACGAGAACTACTGGGGTGAGAAGCCGTTCTACGAGCGGGTCGAGATCAGGATCATCCCCGACGCGGTGACCCAGGTGCTGCAACTCGAGGGCGGCGACCTCGACATCATTACCGGCCAGCCCATCGCCACGGTGCGCACCTTCGAGAAACGCGACGGCTTCCAGGTGGTCGGCTTCCCGATGCTGCAGAAGGCCTGGATACACGTGAACCCCCATGTGCCACCCACCGACGACCCCGACTTCCGCATCGCGTTGAGGGCCGCCATCGACCGTTCCCGCCTGGTCGAGCAGATCTGGGGCGAGTACGCGGAGGAGTCCACCCAGCTCTATCCGGTGACGTCCATCGACGAGAGTCTCGGCCTTGACGGCTGGGAGCACGACCCGTCGCTCCTGGAGGCGATCTCGGACGGCAAGTCAGTGACGCTGGCCTATCCCGCCGACCGGGCCGCCGACTCGCAGGTGGCCGAGGCACTGCAGGCCCAGTGGGCCGCGGCCGGTCTCGATGTGGTGCTGGTCCCCACTCCGGACGCCGATCTGGGAAGCTGGCAGGGCAACGTTACCGAGGCTCCCAACATGTACTACGAGGTGTCCTTCCCCGACTCGACCCATCCCGACACCTGGTCCCGACTGTTCTGGTACTACGACTGGGAGAGCTTCTTCGGTGGGTTCCTGAACTACTTCGTGGCTGGCTCCGCAGCCTCGGACGACGCCATGAACACCGGGCTGGGCGCGGTCGACCAGGCCACCCAGGACGAGGCCTACGACTTCTCCGCGGCCGAGATCACCGACACCGCGCACTACATCACCCTCTCCGACCCCCAGGACGTGTTCATCGCCCGCGAAGGGATCACCGGCTTCGCCCACTGGCTGGCCACCCCGCTGACACTAGATCTGGCCGCTCTCAGGCCGGGCTGAGCCCCATGGCCGCATGACCGACACCCAGGTGGGCGGCCTCGCGCCCGACGAGGCCGCCCCTCGGGGCCGGGTCGCGGAGCGCGCCAGCCGCTTGAGCACGATCGGGTGGCCCGAGCGCGTCGCTCTGGTGGCCTTCGCTGCTGTGACCGTGGCCCTAGTTCTCGCTCCGTGGCTGGTGGGGGCGGGCGAGCTGGAGATCGTGGACGAGCCGTTCAGGGGCGTTCTGGACGATCAATTGCTCGGTACCGACGACCAGGGCCGCGACGTGTGGGCCCGCACCGTGTTCGGCATGAGGACCAGCTGGTTCTCGGCCATGCTGGTCATTGCCATCGGCGCCCTCATCGGAGGAACCATCGGGTTGGTGGCGGGTTTCGCGGGGGGCTGGGTCGACACCGTCCTGATGAGGCTCACCGACGCGGTCCTGGCCCTGCCTGGCCCGCTGGTCGCCCTGGCTGTGGTTGCGGCCACCGGGTCCGGTCTGCGCAACACTCTGCTGGCGGTGGCGGCCACATGGTGGCCGTGGTACGCCCGGATTGTGCGAGGCCAGGTGTTCGCCCTGTCGCGGCGCCCCCACGTCGAGGCGGCCCGCATGGGCGGGGTGGGACGGGTAAGGACCGCGGTCGTTCACGTGCTGCCCGGCACGTTCGGACCGGTCATCGTGGCCGCGTCGTTGGATGTGGGCGCAGTGATCCTGGTGCTGGCGGGACTGTCGTTCCTGGGGTTGGGGTCTCCGGCTCCCGCCGCCGAGTTGGGAGCCATGACAGCGCGGGGCCTGACCTATCTGTTCAACGCGCCCTGGATCGCGCTGGCTCCGGGCACCGCGTTGTTCGCTCTGGGGGTGGTGGCCAACTTCGCGGGAGACGCCACCCGGGATCTGCTGGAGGACTGAGTGCGCCGAATCGTCATCACCCGCATCGTGTCCATGTTCGGTGTGCTGATGCTGCTGACTCTGGCCATATTCCTGATCCAGAACGTGCTGCCCGCCGATCCTGTGAGGTCCTACTTCGGCCGCAACGCCACCGCGGAGCAACTCGAGGCCAAGCGTCAGGAACTCGGCTACGACAAGCCGCTGGCCGTGCAGTACGTCAACTTCCTCGGCCGCCTGGTCGAGTTGGATCTGGGGACCTCGCTGAGGACCCGCCGGCCGGTGACCACCGATCTGGCCGACTTCATTCCCGCCACCTTCGAGTTGGCGGCTGCCTCGTTGGCGATCGCAGGAGTTCTCGGCGTGACGCTGGGCCTGGTCGGCACGCGCCGCGGAGTCGGTACCGGCGCGGTGAGGCTGGTGTCGGTGATGTGGTCCTCTGCGCCCACATTCTTTGTCGGGCTGCTCGGCATCCTGTTGCTGTACCGCCGATTAGGGTGGCTCCCGCCTGGGGGCCGCACATCCAACACGCTGGAGGCCACCAGCACCGGGTTCTTGTTCTTCGGTCGGCTGCTGCGCTTCGAGCTGGCCGGCGTTTGGGACGCGGCCCGGCATCTGCTGATGCCTGCCACGGTGCTGGCTCTGGGCCCCTCGGTGGCCATCGGCCGCACACTTCGGGGCTCGCTGCGGGACATCCTGCGGGATGACCAGGTGCGTACGGCCAGGGTCAAGGGGCTCACCGAACGGGCAGTGCTGGTACGCCATGGACTGCGCAACGCCCTGGGTCCGACCCTGTCCATGACCGGTCTCCAGATCGGGCTGCTGCTCGCGGGAGTGATCGTCGTTGAGGTCGTGTTCTCATGGCCGGGCCTGGGCCAGTACCTCGACCAGTCCATCGACCGGGCCGACTTTCCTGCCATCCTCGGCGTGGTGATGGTGCTCGGGGCGTCCTACGTGGTGATCAACACCATCGTCGACCTGTTGCAATTGGCCGCCGATCCCCGGCTCCGGTCACAGAAATGACCACCGACTTGAAGTCCCGACCGACCGAGCGCATCGCGGAGGTACGCGACCTGGACGTGAGCTTCGACACCGCCCACGGACGGGTCCATGCCCTGCGAGGTGTGAGCCTCGATCTGCGGCCGGGTGAGGTGCTGGCCCTTGTCGGCGAGTCGGGATCGGGCAAGAGCGTCCTGTCCTCCTGCCTGCTGGGTCTGCCTCCCCAGTCGCGTCGCACCACCATCAGCGGCTCGGTCACCGTCGCCGGCGTCGACATGCTGGCGGGCTCAAGCGCGCAGCGACGGTCCGTGCGCAGGCGCCTGCTGGGCGCGGTGTTCCAGGATCCGCTCACCTCGCTCGACCCCACCATGCGCATAGGCACCCAGCTGACCGAACGGGGGGTGAGCGCGACGCGAGCCCGCCGGAACCTCAGCCAGGCCGGGGTCCCGGAGCCGCAGCAGCGGACCCGGCAATGGCCCCACGAGCTGTCTGGTGGCCTTCGCCAGCGGGTGATGCTGGCCATGGCGCTGGGCGCCGACGGCAAGCTCCCCGGCCCGGGGGTCGACGCAGTCTTCAACGAAGACGGCTCGCCGGTGCTCATCGTGGCCGACGAGCCCACCACCGCACTCGACGTGAGTGTGCAAGCGCAGGTCCTATTGCTGTTCGATCGGCTAAGGCGAGACCACGGCTGCGGGCTGCTGCTGGTCACCCACGATCTCGGTGTGGCCGCCTCCATCGCCGACCGCATCGCGGTGCTCTACGCGGGGCGCCTGTGCGAGGTTGGATCAGCAGGCGACATCCTCGCCGACCCCCGCCATCCCTACACCGCCGGGCTGCTGCACGCCCGGCTAGAACTCGACGAGGACTCCGTGCCACTGCCCATCTTGGGCGCGCCCCCCGACCCTCTGCGGCTCCCGGAGGGGTGCGCCTTCGCTCCCCGCTGTGAGCACGCCACCAACGGCTGCCGCGACTCGCTCCCCGCGCTGCGCTCGGATGAGTCCGGGCGGCTGTTCGCCTGCGTCCATCCCCTGGCTGCATCCCCTGGCGGCGGCCAGGCGCACGCCACGACTGCCGCGAGACCAGTCACCATGCAGGCCGCAGTGGGAACGGAGCCGGTCCTGACGGTCGACGACGTGCACAAGTCCTTCCGGGTGCCCGGCTCGCGCCGGGACCGGCTGCATGCCGTGGCCGGAGTGAGCCTGAGCGTGCCCGAGGGAGGATCTCTGGCCATCGTGGGCGAGAGCGGCTGCGGCAAGACGACGCTGTTGCGGATGGCCTGTGGCCTGCTCGAGCCCGACCGCGGCTCGGTGCACTGGGCGGAGGGTCTGCAACCGCAGTTGATCTTCCAGGACGCCGGGTCGTCGCTCACCCCCTGGCTGAGCATCGGTACCCAGGTGGCTGAACGCTTACGCGGCGAGGGCTCCCGTCGGGCTCGCCGCAAGGCCTCGGTGGAACTGCTCGAACGGGTGGGTCTCGACCGGAGGGCGGCCGGGTCTCTGCCCCGGCAGCTCTCCGGAGGACAGCGACAGCGCGCTGCGATCGCTCGGGCACTGGCCTCGTCACCGCGGCTGCTCGTGTGCGACGAGCCAGTCAGCGCGCTCGACGCGTCGCTGTCGCTGCGCATCCTGGAGATGCTGGCTGAGATCCGCGACGAGCTGAGGGTGGCCATCCTGATGGTCACCCATGACTTGGCGGCAGCCCGCCATGTGGCCGACGAGGTGCTCGTCATGTACCTCGGCCGGGTCGTTGAGGCGGCGCCCGCCTCGATGCTGTTCCACGATCCCAGACACCCCTACACGCGGGGCTTGCGAGCCGCGAGCCCGACCCGGGAACCGGGCCGGCTGGCACCGACCTTGCAGGGCGAACCGCCCAGCGCCGTGGGCGATACCGTCGGGTGCGCGTTCGCGGGCCGCTGCCCAGACGTGGAGCCCAGTTGCCGGGAGCGACCGCAGATCTTGGAAGTGTTTGGCGACGACCCTCGCAGACAGGCGGCTTGTCAGGTGGCCGTCCGGGCCGTGCCCGCCTGAATGGTGGTGGGGCCCGGCACTGTCTCGCGCCACCAAGGCATGTCCACACCGTCATAGACGATTCCCGACTCGAAGATCTCGACGCCCCGTTCAGCCGCGAAGGCGGGCCAGACTTCCGGGTCGTGGCCGGGAAGCACTCGGTAGCCGCGCTGGGCCGCGATCGCCTTCATCTTCCTTATCGCTTCGACCGTGACGGTGTGGTCCCATCCGGCCGGCGCGGTGACTGGATCCTCGTCATCGATGTTGACCTGGAGGTCAGCCGCGTCGCAGGCGAACACGTAACCGGGGAACTCATGGTCGCTGACGACGGTCTCGTCCAAGTCGACTACGAAGCTCTGATGCCCCGGCGTGTGGCCCGCGGTCAGGATGGCCTCCACACCAGGCGCGATGGCCGTGTCACCGTCGAGGAACCTCCAGTCGACGTGCGGGTCGTCCCAGTCGATGCGAAACATCGCCTCGGTCTCAGCCCTCACCGCATCTGCGGTGGCCCAGTCGTATTCGGTCCGTTGAACGTAGACCGGAACCCGGCCGGTGAAGTGACGCAGCCCTCCAACGTGGTCGTTGTGGAAGTGGCTGATGCACAGTGCGACCACATCTCGAGGGTCGACGCCGGCTAGCTCGAACGCCCCTTCGAGGGGGTCAGCGTCTACTGGGCCAGGCAACTCCACGTCGATGTGCTCGTTGCCCCAGAAGCGGCTGTAATGGGCCGGGTCGCGCACCAGGGGCGCGTTGAGCCCGCTGTCGACCAGGATCCATCCGCCGTCGGCTTCCAGAAGCAGCCCGGGGACGGGTTCGCGCATCAGTTCGTCAGCCATGGGCTGCTCGACGAGCGGCCTCGAGTAGCGAAGGGCCAAGTGCTCCCATCCGAAGACCATCGGCACCACCCGGCGCACGCCCGCCATGCCCGAATCTTCGCACCAGCCAACGCGAACCGCCAGCGCAAGGCGGCCGGGGAGCCGTCGTCTTCGGGACCTCGCCAGCGACAGAAGAGCCAGCCGGTGGCATCCTGTTGAGGATGCCCGAGCCAAGTCGCTCCGAGTCCCGTCGTTCCGAGTCCGTCGATTACCTGGTGTCGGGAACGGCAATCACCTGCGACGACCAGCGGAGAGTCCTTCACGACGGCGCGGTGGCGGTACGCGGATCACAGATCGTGGCCGTCGGAGAGCGGAAGGACCTGGAGAGCAGGTTCGCTCCCGACCGGCGGCTTGGCGGCCGCCGCGCCTTCATTCTCCCCGGTCTCATCGACTGCCACAGCCATCTGGCCCAGGCACTCGTGCGTTCGCTGATTGCGCATGAGTTGCCGATGATCTACCGCCTCTACCTGCCGGCCGAGGACGCCATGACTCTGGACCAGGTGGGCGTGTCTGCTCGGCTGTGCATGGCTCAACTGCTCCGCTCGGGTGTGACGACCGTCTCCGAGACGACAGCCACCCCGGCGCACGAGGACGCCATCGTGGCCGCAGTCGAAGAGACCGGCATGCGGGTCGTGATGGCCAGGGGGGCGGCCGACCAGGACTCCCACCATGCCGGTGCATACAGCCAGATCACCGGCCGCTCATGGGCCTCGCCGCGCCCTGGTGAAGCCGCGAGCGATCTGGATCGGACCTCTCAGTTCCTCGACCGTCATCCGCCCGCCGGTGACCAGTTGCTCCGGGGCGCGGTACTCGCCTCCCACATCACAGGGTTCTCGGCCGACTACATACAGGCTGCCGCTGCACTGGCCGCCGATCGCGGCGCTTCGTTCCAGATTCATGTTTGCCGTGATCGCGAGGAGGTGGAGTTCTCGCTGGCCGTGTACGGGCGCCGCCCGGTGGAGCAGTTGGCCCATTGGGGCGTGCTGTCGGAGCGGTTGCTGGCCATCCACGCAATCCTGGTCACCGACCGGGAGGCGGGGCTGCTGGCCGAGGCCGGCGCGTCGGTGGCACACTCGCCGGTGGAGTGCCAGAACATTCTCAACGGTGTCCCCAGAGTGCAGCGCCTCCGTGAGCGCGGCATAGCGGTCGGCCTCGGTTGCGACAACGCCATCAACGACATGTGGGAAGTGATGAGAGCTGCATGGCTCATTCACTCGACCATGGGCGCCATCCCCGACTACGACCCCGAGCACCTACGGGCTGGGGACATCCTTGACATGGCCACCGCCGAGGCGGCTCGTGCGCTGCGTTGGCACGGCGGCATCGGCTCGATAGCAGCTGGCAAGCAAGCAGATCTGGTGGTGGTCGACGGAGATTCGGCCCACCTGACGCCCGTCCACGACCCGGTCACGGAGTTGATTCGCTATGGAACGCGGGCCGACGTGCGGGACGTGATGGTGTCGGGTCGACTGCTGCTCGATGCCGGCGTCCATACCACCATCGACACGGAGCGCCTATTCGCGGAGGCCGAGGAGGCCGCACCGTCCTTGGCCGCTGCCGTCACACCGCGCCGCTACCGCCCGCTATTCGCCTCCCCAAGCGACTGAAGGCAGATGCGGTCCGCAATAACCCAGATCGGGACCGCCGCTAGCGGAAGTCGCGGCTGGGGAGGGTGGCCGGCAGCGACAGGTAAGCCAGGTGCTCGGCTATGACATTGACCGCGCCCTCGTGGCGCTCC
>VXNG01000263.1 GCA_009840695.1 Acidimicrobiaceae bacterium | reverse complement strand
TGAAGACAGCCAACACAAACTGCAGCAGCGATCCGTCCACGATCCCAACCTAGCAAGACGTCAGGACATGACACAACCTAAAAAATCATGAAAACCATGAACGAGATCAGAGTGGAGATCCCGCATCGGATCCAAATCCAGGTCTTCGACGACGTCATCAACCACCATATAGCCGTCGCGCTGGTAGTGCTCGACGATCTCGGTGTCGCCATTAGGTGGCCGACGTGGACGACGTCGACGGCTGACGCCTCACCCTAAAGGACACCACCGCTGAGACTTGTAGCGGGCCTTCGGCATGCTCAGCGCGGCCGTACGAGTTGATGTAGTCACAGGACATGCTAATATGACTACATGCCGGTAGGAATACGGGAACTCAAGGCCAAGCTATCGGAATATGTCAGCCGAGCTGCTAACGGTGAGCTGATTGTAGTCACTGATCGGGGAAGGCCAGTGGCCCGCCTTGTCGGCTTTGAGGGAATGTCGATGATCGAGCGGGGCGTCGAGGAGGGCTGGATCACACCCGCGTCCCGAACACGCCTGCCGCCTGCTCAGCGTTTCTCCGCACCGCGGAGCATCGCCGACGTTCTCGACGAGGACCGCGGGTGACGGACTGCGAATGACCCTGTATGTGGACACCAGCGCGCTGTTGAAGCGCTACATCGCCGAGCGGGACTCCGATGTGGCTGAAGAGCTAATGGCCACCGATCCCGTGCTCGTCACGTCCCGGCTCACCGAGGTTGAGCTGCGCCGCAACCTGACCCGGCTGCTGGGGGGCGATGAGTTGATCACAGCCCGCCGACAAGTGCAGGCCGACCTGGACGTCTTCGCGTTTGTGAGCCTGGACGGCGTCACCTGCAACGAAGCGGCCCGCATAGCCGAGCAGACGCTGTGCCGCTCCCTCGACGCGCTGCACGTAGCCGCAGCCCGGCGCGCTGGCGAGTCGACCACTTTCCTCACCTTCGATGTGCGCCAAGCCCAAGCCGCCCGTTCGGCTGGCCTCACCGTGATCGGAACCTGACCGTTGCTGGTGGTGAAGCTCTCCCTCGACGAGATGTACGCCCGGCGTCTGAGAGCCGCTAATCCCTGAGGCCGGAGAGCTCCAGCACGGTGTTGTCTTCGATCCAGTCCCAGTCGAACTCGACCCCGAGGCCGGGACTGGCGGGCAGTTTTAGGCAGCCGTTGGCGTCGATGTCGAGGGGGGCGCCCTTGAGGGCGAAGCGGAACATTTTGTGGTGCAGTTCGAAGAACTCGCAGTTGCGAACCGATGTATACCTCATACATCACGCCGGAGCCAATGGGGCCGACCGCGGGATTGCCCGCCTCCCCCACGCTGGAAACGAGCGTTCCAGAAGCCCGGGCCGCGCTGAGTATTGTCCCTGAGAGAAAGGCCCATGAGAGGAGGTTCCAGTGAGGAAGGTGACCGAGACCGACCTGCCCGGAGTGGGGATCCGATTCGACCTGCAGACCGACGCCGGTCGCTGCGTCGGCGTGGTGGCCCACCAGACCGGCAGGCGCGACCTGGTGGTCTACGACGAGCGGGACATCGACCGGGCCTGCGAGAGCGTCCAGCTGACCGAGGACGAGGGCCACACCCTGGGCGAGCTGCTGGGCGGCAGCCCGGTGTTGGAGCATCTCGACGACGCCGTGCACCGGCTGGAGGACCTGGTGATCTCGTGGGTCCAGATCGCGGCTGAGTCGTCGCTCGCCGGGCTCACCCTGGCCGAGGCGGCCCTGCGAACCCGGACCGGGGCCGGAGTAGTCGCCCTGGTCACCGAATCAGGCTCCATCCCCATCCCCGGCGGCGAGCACCGGCTCAAGGTGGGCGACACCGCGGTAGTGGTGGGCGTCCCGTCGGCGGTCAAGGCGGCCACCAGGCTGCTCCGGCGCCCCGCCGACTAGATCGACCCAGAGCAAGCTCAGCAAGCGCATGCACACCGGCGGCGACCTGCTGGTCATCGAGCTGGGCGCGCTCGTACTGGCCCTGGCGGTCGTCGCTCGCCTGGCCCGCCGGATCGGCCTGCCCGCGCTGCCGCTGTACCTGCTGGCCGGGCTGGTCCTCGGCGAGGGCAGCCTCTTCGAGCTGGACGCCTCGGAGGACTTCATCGAGGTGGGCGCCGAGATCGGCGTCATCCTGATGCTGCTGATGCTGGGGCTGGAGTTCTCCACCCACGAACTGATCAACAACGTGCGCCGCTCGACGCTCGCCGGGGCGGTCGACCTCGTCCTGAACTTCACGCCCGGGTTCGTGGCCGGGCTGATCCTCGGCTTCGACCCGGTCGTGGCGGTCCTGCTCGGCGGCGTGACCTACATCTCGTCGTCGGGCATCGTGGCCAAGCTGGTGGCCGACCTCGACCGGATCGGCAACCACGAGACGTCGGTCGTGCTCAGCGTGCTCGTCATCGAGGACCTGGCCATGGTGCTGTACCTGCCCATCGTGTCGGGCGTGCTCTTCGGCGGCTCGGCCCTGAGCACCGTCATCACCGTCGCCATCTCATTGATGGCCGTTCTGGCCGTTCTCGGCGTCGCCTACCTGCTGGGCGACCGGCTCAGCGCCATCGCCCTGAGTCAATCCAGCGAAGCGCTGCTGCTGACCCTGCTGGGCGGCACCCTGCTGGTCGCCGGCATCGCCGGGCGGCTCGGCGTTTCGACCGCGGTCGGGGCCTTCGTGGTGGGTGTGGCGCTGTCAGGCGACATCGTCTCGCATGCCCGGGGGCTGCTGCTGCCGCTGCGCAACCTGTTCGCCGCGGTCTTCTTCGTGTTCTTCGGGCTCAAGGTGGATCTCGGCCTCATACCGGGCGTGGCCGTCGCCGCGCTGGCCATCGCGGCCGTCACCGTCGCCACGAAGATCGCCACCGGCTGGATCGCGGCCGGACGAGCCGGCATCGGCAGGCCGGGCCGGCTGCGGGCCGGCGCCGCCCTCATCGCCCACGGGGAATTCTCGATAGTCATCGCCGAACTGGGCATCGGGCGTGAGAGCGACCTCGGCGCGCTGGCCGCCACCTACGTCATCATCCTCACCCTCGTAGGCGCGGTCCTCTACCAGTTCTCGGACTCGATCACCCTTCCCACCCGCAAACGACGCCGCGCCCGCCCGCGGACGATGCGGTAGTTTGTCGCCAAGCCTGCCGGGCCGGCCGAGCGTCAGGAGTTGGGATGAGCACAGACAACGGACTGGTGTCCGCGGGGCTGATGGACAGCCTGGCCGTCACCATGAGACGCCTCTCGGACACTCCGATGGTGCCCGCCTACCAGGGGAACTTCAGCGCCCGCGACCGTCAGACCGGCCACATCGTGATCACCCCCCACGCCTACCCGTACGAGGACATGACAGCCGACGACCTCGTGATCCTGCATGCCGACGGGCACAAGCTGGCGGGCCGGCTGGACCCCTCGTACGACGCCGAGGTGCACCTCACCGTTTACGCGGAGCGTCCCGACGTCTACTCGGTGCTCCACACCGAGCCGCCGTACATCAATGCCTTCGGGGCACTGGGCCGCGACATCGTGCCTGTGACCACCACCGGCTTGAAGTCGGCCAACGGCACCGTCCCGATCATGCCGTTCCGCAAGACCCGGGGCGCCGAGTTCGCCCGGGAGATGCTCGAGATCATGGGCGACCGCCACGGCGTCGTATGGCAGAACCACGGCCTGCTGGTAGTGGCCGACACCATCGAGCAGGCGGCCGAACGCTCCATCGGCATCGAGTTCAACGCCGAGGTGCTGCTGCTGGCCCTGCAGGTGGGCGAGCCCCAGACGCTCGAGTACGTCGACGCCAAGATGGTCGTGGCCTGATCAAGTGACGCTGCTCGGCGTCGACATCGGCCGAGTCCGATGACGCTGCTCGGCGTCGACATCGGCACCACCGGCTGCAAGGCGGCCGTCGTTTCCACCGAGGGCGCGCTGCAGGCCTCCGCCTACCGGGAGTATCCGCTGATAACCCCCCGGTCGGGATGGGCCCAGCTCGATCCCGATGAAGTGTGGGATGCCGTGTGCTCCGCCATCCGGGAGGTGACCTCGGCCGATGTGACGCGGCCCCGGGCCATGGCGGTCGCCACCCTTGGGGAGGCGGTGACGCCCATCGACAGCCGGGGTCGTGCGCTGGGGCCGTCGATCCTGTCGTTCGACCGCCGGGCCGCCGCCTGCCACGACCGGCTCGTCGGGCGGATCGGCCGCGACGAACTCGAGAGGATCACCGGATTGGCGCCCATGCCCCACTACACCGTGTCCAAGTGGAGCTGGCTCGCGAGCGAGGCGCCCGACACCTACCGGGCCGCGGCCAAGCTGTTGTGCTACGGCGACCTGGTGGCGGCCCGGCTCGGTCTCGAGCCGGTCATAGACCACACCATGGCGACCCGGACGCTCGCCCTCGACCAGATCAGTCACCGCTGGGATGCTGGCGTCCTCGAGGCTGCCGGCGTCGAGGAGGCCAAGCTCCCGGTGCCGGCGCCGCCGGGAACCGTCATCGGCACGATCCCCCGCCAGCATTGCATCGATCTCGGGCTCGCCTCCGGCGCCGCGCTGGTCGCCGGCGGGCTGGACCAAGCCTGTGCCGCCCATGCGGTCGGCGTGGACCGGTCCGGCTCGGTCCTGCTGTCGCTGGGCACGGTGGCGGTGCTGGCCATGGCGCTGGACGGGGACCAACCGCGGCCGCTGGCGATACCGACCGGGCCGCACGTCGTCGAGGGCCGGTCGCTGGCGGTAGCGGGTGCCCCGGCCGGCGGCGCGGTCCTGCGCTGGTACCGGGACGTGCTGGGCGCCGCCGACCGCGAGCAGGCCGAGGCCGCGGGCGCTGACTTCTACGACATCGTCGTGTCGACCGCGGCCACCGTCGAGACGGAGGCGATCGTCGTTCCCCACTTCGCCGGGTCCCGGGCCGCGTTCTCCGACCCGAACTCTCTAGGCGTCATCGCTGGCCTGACCTTCGACACCGACCGCCGACGCCTAGTCAGGGCCCTGCTTGAGGGCGTCGCCCTGGAGACGGCGGTAATGGCCGAGCGGCTCGGGGCGGCGGTCGGTCCGATCACGTCGCTGCGAGCCGCTGGCGGCGGATCCAAATCGGCTCCCTGGATGCAGATCTTCGCAGACGTGCTCGGGGTCCCCGTCGAGTCTGCGGCCAGCTCCTACGCGGCGGCGGTGGGAGCCGCGCTCATCGCCGGGGCTGCGGTCGGGGTCGTCGACTGCGGGGCGACCATGCCGATTGTGGCCCGCTTCGAGCCCGACGAAGCCCGGGCCGAGGCCTACCGGGGCAAGCTGGCGCTGTACCGGCGCCTGTATGAGACAATGGCCACCGTGCGGCGCTCTGGTCGTGGGGGCGCGCCACCGAGTGCGGGGGAAACATGAGCAAGCTCAGGCTGGGGATGATCGGTGCTGGAGCCTGGTGCGTGGCGTCGCACCTGCCTCGCCTGGAGAAGCACCGCGACTCCGTGGAGTTCGCCGCGGTCAACCGTCGCGACCCGGTCCTGCTGGAGACGGTGAGGTCCCGGTTCGGGTTCGCCTCGGCCCACACCGACTACCGGGGCGTGCTGGAGGCCGAGCCGGACATCGTGGTGGTGGCCAGCCCGGTCAGCTGGCACCACGAGCACGCCAAGGCCGCGTTGGAGGCCGGCGCCCACGTGTTGGTGGAGAAGCCGTTCACCGTTCACCCCGGCGAGGCCCGGGACCTCGTCGACACCGCCGCGGCCAACGATCGCCACCTGCTCATCTCGCTGGGCTGGCACTACAAGGACATCGTCATCGGAGCCAAGCGGCTCATGGAGACCGACGGCGGCGTCGGGACGGTCGAGAGCCTGTCGATCGTGATGTCGTCCACCACCAGGGAGGCCCTCCAGGGGGTGCAGCCGTCGTTCGCCTCCGACCAGGACGAGGGCGGCTTCGTGAGCGAGGAATCGGTCCCCGAGCTCACACCCCGGGCCGAGACCCTCGTCGATCCCGGCATCTCCGGCGGCGGCTACGCCCAGGCCCAGCTGTCCCACGCCATCGGCCTCGGGCTGTGGCTGTCGGGCCTGCGCGGGTCCGAGGTGTTCGCCATGATGTCGTCGCCGCTGGACACGACAGTCGAGTACCACGACGCCTTCTCGGTCCGGTTCGACGACGGCGCCATCGGCAGCATCTCGGGAGCGTCCTCGCATCTCGGCTACCGGGGCAACAAGCACCATCTGGAGGTCCAGATCATCGGGTCGGAGGGTCAACTCCACGTCGACCTGTGCCGGGAGCTGGTGACCAGGTTCCGGGCCCCCGACGAAGAGGTCGAGCTGGCCCTGGAGCCCGACGCCGGGCTCTATGACTGCTCCGGTCCGATCGATGCGCTGGTCGGACTGGCCCGCGGCGACGGCGTGCCCAACCACTCGCCCGCCGAACTGGGGGTGCGCACGGTGGAGATCGTCGAAGCCGCCTACCGGAGCGCGGCCAGCGGCCGGGTCGAGGCTGTCAGCTAGCAGCCGCCACCCGGCCCTGCGCGGGCCGATTTTATAGAATGTAGAGTCCTGGCTCTATGGTCCTCTTGGCTCCAGCTGTGGCGACGTGACTGATCACCACCAGGGACCCCTGGCCTCCATCAAGGTGGTGGACGCGGCGACCATCTTCGCCGGGCCGGTGGCCGCCACGCTGCTCGCGGACTACGGCGCGGAGGTGATCAAGGTCGAGCACCCCGACGGCGACAACCTGCGCGGCCTGGGGTGGCAGAAGGACGGCGTGTCGCTCTGGTGGGCCTACGCCAACCGCAACAAGCGCGGCGTCACCATAAAGCTCTCCCATCCGCAAGGCCGGGAGGCCATGCTGCGGCTGCTGGACGGCGCCGACGTGCTCATTGAGAACTTCCGGCCCGGAACGCTGGCACGGTGGGGACTGGGATGGGAGACCCTGCACGAGCGCAACCCGCGGCTGGTGGTGGCCCGGGTCACCGGGTTCGGCCAGACCGGGCCCTATCGCGACCGGGCCGGCTTCGGCACGCTGGCCGAGTCGATGTCGGGGTTCGCCCACGTCAACGGCTATCCCGATGGTCCGCCCACCCTGCCGCCCTTCGCCCTGGCCGACGGCGTAGCCGCCATGGCCACCGCCTTCGCGGTGATGACCGCCCTTCACTGGCGCGACAACGGCGGCGGCATCGGTCAGGAGATCGACATGTCGATCTACGAGCCCCTCTTCAGCGTGCTGGGGCCGCAGAGCACCGTCTATGACCAGCTCGGCCTGGTCCAGGGCCGCACCGGCAACCGGGCGCCGTTCACCGCGCCCCGCAACCTGTACAAGAGCAGGGACGGGGTCTGGCTCGGCCTCTCGGGCACCACCCAGTCCACCGCGGAGCGGACCATGCACCTGGTCGGGCGGAGCGACATTGCCGACGAGCCCTGGTTCTCGGACCACGCGGGACGGATCGAGCACCAGGACGAGCTCGACGAGGCCATCGGCTCCTGGATCTCCGAGCGCGAGGCCGAGGGAGTGATCAGCAGGTTCGCGGAGGCCGGAGCAGCCATCGCGCCGATCCTCGACATCGCCGGCATATTCGAGGATCCGCAGTACCAGGCCAGGGAGACCATCACCTCCGTCGAGCATCCGGTGCTGGGCCCGGTTCGGATGCCCAACATCGTCGCCCGCCTCTCGGAGACTCCCGGCCGGGTGGCGATGGCCGGCCCCGCGTTGGGCGAGCACAACTGCGAGGTGCTGGGCGCACTCGGTTACGGCCCCGAAGACTTGGCGGAGCTGGTGCAAGCGGGCGTTATCGCCGGAGGCACGCACTGATCTGTCTCCAATTGACGGGCCACAGAAGTGAATTACTATGGTGTCTATAGAAAATATTGTCCGCCCAAAGGGCGGGCGTCCGAGGAGGGACAAATGAAGAAATACCTGGCACTCTTGTTTGCGCTCACGCTGATCGCGGCGTCGTGCGGCGACGACGAAGACGACGCAGCCCCCGCGGCGCCCGCCGCTGAGGCGCCCGCTGCTGAGGAGCCCGCTGCTGAGGCGCCCGATCCGGAGGAGCCTGCTGCTGAAGAGCCGGCCGCTGAGGAGCCTGCTGCTGAGGCGCCGGCCGCTGAGGAGCCTGCTGCTGAGGAGCCGGCCGCCGAGGAGCCCGAACGCAGCGCACTGGTCGGATTCGCCAACATCCTTCGAACCGGATGCGAGTTCTGCGTCAACGTGGAGGATGGCGTGGAACGCGACATCGGCGGCGCGGGCTACGACGTGTTCGCTGTGGATCACAACCTCGACGCCAACCAGATGCTGGCCAACGCCGACGCCATGGTCACCCGCGGCGTCGACCTCTACCTGAACTTCGACGGCGGGATCACCAACTACGAGGCCACCATCGAGAAGATGGCTGAGGCCGGCATCCCGATGATCTTCATTGACGGCGCCCTGCCGCCTGACGTGCCCGATGTGTACTGGTTCGGCGCCCACGGCACGACCGCCGGAACGTTGATGGGCGAGTACGCCGTCGACTACGTCAACGAGAACTGGGGCGGCCAGCTCGATGGCGTGTTCGGGGTCTGGCAGGGCAACTGGCCCGACGACATCAAGCAGCGGCTGGCAGCGGCCGTGGGCGTGATCTCGCAGTCGTTCCCGGAGTGGACGATGGACACCATCACCATCAGCGACGCGGTGCTGGAGGGCGAGGAGACCCAGGCGGCCGCCTCCGCCTACCTCAACGCCAACCCCGACGCCACGAACCTGCTGTTCCTCACCACCACCAACGACATCGCGGGCCTGGCCGTGGTGGCGGCCATGGAGCAGCTGGACCGGCTCGACCACGGCGTGATCCTGTCGCACGGCGGGGACTCCAACGCGGTGGCGGAGATCCGCGACGAGTCCAGCCCGTTCATCATGTCGATCGGCTACTTCCCGGACCGCTACGGCGAGTTCATGCTCCCGATAATCGACGCGATCTTCGCGGGCGAGACCCCGGAGAAGATCACCTACGTCGGCCACGAGCCGATCGACATCAACAACGTCAACGAGCTCTACCCCGAGTAACTCGACTAGCGAAAAGCGAGATGCCGGGTGAGGCGCTCCCTCCCGCCCCACTCGGCATGATCGCGGCACAGCGGAGGCGGCTCGCGCCCGGCGCGCAACCGCCGAGCGGAGGAGCGAACACGTGACGGCAGATCAGTCCGGACGCGGCCCCAGGATGGGGCTGCTGGCGAGGATGTTCACCGCCACCAGCGGGAAGCCCGATACCGAGCGGCCCCCCAGCGACGGCTCCCCGGCGTGGATGAGCCCGATCTCCACCTACGCCGAGTTCGAGGCCCGTCTCGACCTCGCGGCCGAGATCGGAGCCAAGGGCATCGAGGTCACCCAGGCCTCCCAGCCGTCGGGAACCCGCTACCTGCTGGGATCGGCCAAGGCCCGGGCCGAGTTCCTGCGGGCCTACGAGAGCCGCGGCCTCGAGATCGCCGCCCTCAACTGCTCGGGCATGTCGATGCATCCGGTGACCGGGGCCGCTCACCAGCAACTCATTCGCGACACCATCGAGCTGGCCGGGATGCTCGGTGTCACCAACATCGTGACCATGACCGGAACCACCGGCGACGGCCCCGGATCCACCACCGTCAACTGGGTGTTCTACCCGCTTACCGGTGACAGCCTGGCCCTGCTCGAGCGGCAGTGGTCGGAGGGCATCGCGCTGTGGAGCGACATAGCCGAGCACGCCCGGCGCTGCGGCGTGGAGCGCATCGCCTTCGAGCTCCATGGGCTCCACCTGGTCTACAACGTGCCCACCCTGCTGCGGATGAGGGAGGCCATCGGGCCGATCATCGGTGCCAACGTCGACCCCAGCCACATGTTCTGGCAGCAGATGGACCCGGTGGCGGTGGTGCGGGCCCTGGGGTCGGCGGTGTTCCATGTACAGCTCAAGGACAGTGAGCTCATCGAGGAGCAGTTGGCCACAGTGGGAGTCCTCGACCAGCGGCCGTTCACCGACCCGGACAACCGGGCCTGGCGGGACCGCACCATCGGCCGGGGCCACGGCGCGGAGTTCTGGCAGGCCTTCATCGACGCCCTGGCCGAGGTGGGCTACGACCACTACGTGTGCATCGAGAACGAGGACCCGTTCCAGCCCTACGAAGAGGGGGTCCGCGAGGCGGGCCGGTTCCTGACTCCCCTTCTGGCCCGCCACTCGTGACCACATCCCTCGACCTGAACGAGGTCCTCGCGCTGGATCTCGTGCCCCCGCCGCTGGCCGACGACATCCCCAAGGACATCCGCATCGGGCTCGTCGGCGCGGGCCGCATCGTGCACAGCGGCGTGATGCCGGCCTACCGGGCCGTGGGCATCCAGCCGGTGGCCGCGGTGGACCCCGACCCCGCCGCCCAGGACGCCATCCGGGAGCTGTGGGGCGTGGAGCAGGTGTTCGACGACTACCGGTCGATGCTCGACGCGGTGGAGCCCGACGTGATCGACATCAACATCCGCTGGGACGTCGGGCTCTCGCCGCTGAGGGTCGAGATCGTGACCGAGGCGGCCCGGCGGGGGATCCACGTGATCATCGCCAAGCCGGTGGCTGAGACCTGGCAGCAGTGCCTGGACATGGTCCGCCAGGCCCGGGCCAGCGGCATCAAGTTCGGTGTCGACTTCAACACCCGCTTCGCCCCCGCCTTCTACGGCTGCCGGGCCCTCATCCACCACGGAGCCCTGGGCCCGATGATCTCGGCCAGCATCAACTACCACTCGGCCCTGGGTCGCCAGCACACCAACGCCTTCGACGCGGTGCACGACGTGTGCGTGCACGCGGTGGACGTGCTCCAGTCGTGGTACGGCGAAGCACCCGAGCAGATCTACGGCAACTGGTCGCGCCGGGTGGACGGCATCGGATCGGTGCTCTCAGCCACGATGGAGTTCGCCAGCGGGGCCAACGGCACCATCCACTTCGACTTCGCCACCCGCCACCGCCGCCAGTTCGAGTTCATCGCGGTGGGCGAGCACGCCAGCGCCGACGGCCTCCAGGACCAGGAGCTCCCCGGACCGTCCCGCATGCTGCGGGCCACGCTGCGCTACGGGCCCCACGAGCCTCGGGGCACCGCGCTGGAGTTGCCGCTGCAGTACCCGCTGTCGCCGCAGTCCTACCTGGCCACCCGCGCCGATCTGTTGCAGTGCATCGGAACCGACCGGCAGCCCTGGGCCAGCGGCACAAGTATTCTCCGCAGCATGAGCACCCTGTTCGCGCTCAAGCAGTCGATCGCCGATCGACAGCCGGTGGCGCCGACGCTCGACCCCGAGGACGCGTGAGCGAGGCCGCATGAGCGAGGGCCTCGCCGTGTGCCGGTTGACGGTGGAGCGCCTCGACCGGGACGCGTTCGAGCCCTTCGGCGCGGTCATCGCCCCCGAGACCGCGGACTCTCCCCGCCTGAACCGGGCCCCCGGCAACCTGGGGTTCCTGTGGGTGCAGAAGGCCCTGGAGTTCCCCAAGCAGGCCTACATGTGCTCGCTGCGCTACTACCACCGGGGCAACCGCTGCGAGTTCGTCCAGAAGCACCCGGCCAGCACGGTCACCATGATCGTCCTGGGCATGGCGCCGGCGGTGTTCATCGTGGCTCCCGACGCCGGGTCCAACCGGCCCGACGTCGACGGGGCCCGGGCGTTCCTGCTCGCCGGCGGCACCGGGGTGGTGCTGAACCGCGGCGTGTGGGTTCGCTACGCCTATCCCGTAGGGGACTACGTCGACCTCGCCTACGTCACCCAACGCGTCGACCCGGCCACCGCCAACGTCTCCGACGATGTGGTTCGGTGCAACCTCGACACCGAGCTCGGCTTCGTGTTCGACTTCGACCTCGCGCCGCCCGACGGTCCCGGCTACGAGCACGGGCCCAGCGGCGCAATCACCGCCGGCCCGCCCAGGAGTCCGCCATGGCAGTAACAGACGGTCAACCCACCAACGGCCAGTCCATCCTCGAACTGCGGGGCATCTCCCGCCGGTTCGGTCACGTGCAGGCGCTGGACGATGTCCACCTGGACCTGCGCCAGGGCGAGATCCTCGGCATCGTCGGCGACAACGGCGCAGGCAAGACCACCCTGATGAAGACCATCGCCGGGACGGTCAAGCCTGACTCGGGCAGCGTCGCGGTCGACGGCGACGAGGTCGAGATCACCAACGCCCAGGACGCCCGCCGGCTCGGGATCGAGATGATCTACCAGGACCTGGCCCTGTTCGACAATCTTGATGTGGCCGCCAACGTGTTCATCGGCCGGGAGCCCACCAAGGGGCTTCCCAGCCTTCTGGGGTTCCTGGAGCGGCGCCGCATGCACCGCGAGGCGACCGAGCTGCTGCAGCGGCTCAACATCAAGATCGACTCCACCAGGCTCCCCGTGGGTGTGCTCTCCGGCGGCCAGCGCCAGATGGTGGCCATCTCCAGGGCGGTCGCCTTCGAGGCGGCCTGCCGGATCCTGCTGATGGACGAGCCCTCGGCCGCGCTGGGCGCGGTGGAGTCCGCCACCGTGCTCGAACTGATCCGCGAGGTGCGCTCCCACGGACTGTCGATCATGATCATCAGCCACCGCATCCCGGAGGTGCTCGGTCTGGCCGACCGGGTCGCGGTGATGAAGAACGGCCAGCTGGTGGCCGTTCTCGACGCGGCGACGACGACAGTAGAGGAGTGCGTCAACCTGATAGTGGCCGGGTCTCCGGCCAGGTCGGGAGCCGGGGACTAGCCATGACCGTCACCCCCGTCGCGGTCGGCAGCAGCGCGATGGAGACCAGCGCGCAGACCGCGGCCCGGCTCCGCCGCATCCTGCTCGGTCAGAACGTCCTGCTGGTGGTCGCCCTCGGGCTGCTGGTGCTGTTCCTGACACTGCGCCTCGAGTTCTTCTTCACCACCACCAACCTCCTGACCATCGTCCAGTTCAGTTCGGTGACCTTCATCGTGGCCACCGGCTTCACCCTGGTTCTGATCGGGGGCGGGCTGGACCTGTCGATCGGGTCGGGGATGATGATGACCGGGGTGGTCTCCGGGAAGCTGTTCGTGGCCGGGGTCCCGCTGGTGCTCGCCTTCACCATCGGTTTCCTCGTCGGCGGCGTTACCGGCCTCGCCAACGGCCTCATCATCACCAAGCTCCGCATCAACCCGCTGGTGGCCACCCTGGCCATGCTGTTCGTCCTCCAGGGCACCGGCTTCATCATCACCGACGGCCGCCACACTCAGGTTCGCGACGACGGCTTCCGGTTTGCCCGGGAGCGGCTCTTCGACATCCCGGTACCGGTGTACTTCCTGGTGTTCACCGCGGTGGTGTCCGTCATCCTGCTGCGCACCACCAAGGTGGGGCGCCACCTGTTCGCGGTGGGCGGCAACCCGGAGGCAGCCCGGCAGGCGGCCATGAACGTGGACCGGTTCCGCCTGGGCATGTACGTCGTGGCCGGGCTGTACACCGGCTTGGCCGGGGTGATCCTGGCGTCGTTGCTCGGGAGCATCGCCCCCAACTCCGGCACCGGCCGGGAGTTCGCGGTGGCTACTGCGGTGTTCCTCGGAGGAGCCAGCCTCACCGGCGGCAAGGGATCGATCGTCGGCACCCTGATCGGGGTGCTGTTCGTGACCACCCTGGCCAACGGCCTGATCCAGCTGGCGGTGGTCCCCGACTGGGTCATGGTCATCGAGGGGATCCTGCTGATCGTCGCGGTCGCCTTCGACCAGCGCCCCAAGGGCGGGTTCCGGTGACCGTGGCAACCATGGCGCGCGACACGACCGCCAACACGTTGGGTCGGCGGTTCTGGGCCGCGGTGCTCTCCGACCGCGGCCAGCGGTCCACCCTCGGCCTGGTCCTGCTCATCGAGATCATCCTCTTCGCCAAGGTCGCCTACGGCTTCCTGACCGTGAACAACCTGCTCAACGCGGGCCAGGCCACCGCGGTGCTGATGGTGGTGTCCGTCGGGGCCACGTTCGGGCTCATATCGGGCGCCCTGGACATCTCGGTCGGCTCCACCATCGCCCTGTCCGGCACTGTCGGCACCAAGATCATGGCCACCGGCATCCACCCGTTGCTGGCCATCGCGATGGTGATCGGGGTGGGCGTCGCGGTCGGGCTGGTCAACGGCTTCGTAGTGGTGAAGCTTCGGGTCAACCCCATCGTGGCCACGCTCGGGATGCTGGGGATCGCCCGGGGCCTCGCCTACGTCCTCGACGGCGGCAGCGGCGTCCTCGGCAACCTCGGGACGCTCGTCAAGGACCCGACCTACACCGTGATGCAGAAGGAGATCTTCGACATCAAGTTCTCGTTGATCTTCGCGGCCCTGTTCGCGGTGGCGGGGTGGCTGCTGCTGAGCCGGACCCGCTTCGGGCTCTACGCCTACGCGGTCGGCGGCAACTCCGAGTCGGGCCGGGCGGCCGCCCTGAACGTCGACCGGCTGAGGATCATGTACCTGGTGGTCAGCGGCACCTGCTCCGGCGTCGCCGGCTTCGTGCTGTCGTCGAGCCAGGGCGGCTCCGCGGCCAGCGCCGCCTTCGGATGGGAGTTGATCATCATCACCGCGGTGATCCTCGGCGGGGTGGGCCTCACCGGCGGCACCGGCTCGATGGGCGGGACCGTGCTGGGCGTGGTCATCCTCGGGCTGCTCATCAACGGCATGACCCTGGCCGGCTGGCAGACCTTCTACCAGCTGATCGCCCAGGGCGGGCTGCTGCTGTTCGCGGTGGGGCTGGACGCGGCCCGAACGGGCGGGTACCGGTGACCTTGGCCCCGCCGGACGTCGACCGCACCGCGTCGCTCAGCCGGCCGCTGCAAATGTTCATCGGCGGGCAGTGGGTGGACGCGGCGTCGGGCCAGACCTTCGCGTCGATCGACCCGTTCACCGGACAGTCCTGGGCCGAGGTCCCCCAAGCCGGCCCGGCCGACGTCGATCGGGCTGTCGCTGCGGCCCGGGACGCCTTCGACGACGGGCCGTGGCCGCAGCTGCCCGGCGCGGAGCGGGCCCGGCTGATGCGCAACCTGGCCCAGCTCATCGAGGACCGGGCCGACCAACTCGCCCTGGCCGAGGTGCGCGACAACGGCAAGCTGCTGCGCGAGATGGCCGGCCAGATGGCGGCGCTGCCCAACCACTACCACTACTTCGCGGGCGCGGCCGACAAGATCGGCGGCGAGGTGGTGTCGACCTCCAACCCCAACTACTTCGTGTACCACCTGCCCGAACCGGTGGGGGTGGTGGGCGCCATCGCAGCATGGAACTCGCCGCTGATGCTGGTGGCCTACAAGCTGGCCCCGGCCCTGGCCGCGGGCTGCACCTTCGTTCTCAAGCCGTCGGAGCACACGTGCGTGTCGGCCCTCTACTTCGCGGAGATCGTGGCCGAGGCCGGCTTCCCCGACGGGGTGTTCAACGTGGTCACCGGCGACGGCCCGACGGTGGGCGAGCCGCTGGTGTCGCACCCCGGCGTGGACAAGGTGGCGTTCACCGGGTCCACCGCCACCGGCATCCGGGTGGCCAAGGCGGCCGCCGAGCACCTGGCCCCGGTGTCTCTGGAGCTCGGCGGCAAGTCGCCCAACATCGTGTTCGCCGACGCCGACATCGAGGCCGCGGTCAATGGCGTGGTGGCCGGGATCTTCGCGGCCTGCGGCCAGACCTGCGTGGCCGGGTCCCGGCTACTGGTGCAGCGCGAAGTGCATGACGAGGTGGTCAACCGGGTGGTGGAGCGGGCCCGCCGGATCAAGCTCGGCGACCCCATGGAACTCGACACCGAGATGGGTCCGCTCGCCTTCGAGGCCCAGTTCGACAAGGTCATGAGCTACATCGGCATCGGTGAGCGGGAGGGAGCGGAGATCGCCACCGGCGGCCGGCGCCCCGAACAGTTCGGCGACGGCCTGCTGGTGGAGCCCACCGTGTTCACCGGCGTCGACAACCGGATGACCATCGCCCGCGAGGAGATCTTCGGCCCGGTGCTCTCGGTGATCCCGTTCGACTCCGAGGACGACGCGGTGGCGGTGGCCAACGACTCCACCCACGGGCTGGCCGCCGGGGTGTGGACCCGCGACATCCAGAGGGCCCACCGCATGGTGCCGCGCCTGCGGGTGGGGACGGTGTGGGTGAACGCCTACCGGGTCATCGGCACCGAGGTGCCCTTCGGGGGCTACAAGATGAGCGGCTACGGGCGGGAGAACGGCATGGAGGGCCTGCGCGAGTACCAGCACACCAAAGCGGTGTGGATCGAGCTGTCGGGGAACACCCGCGACCCCTTCAAGCTCGGATGACCTCTAGACCCCCAAGGAGCATCGAGCCATGAGCACCCAACCCGAAGCCAAGGTGATCTCCGGCCTCGAGGGGGTGCTGGCCTGCGGCTCGTCGGTGTGCTTCATCGACGGGCCGAACGGTGTCCTGCTGTACCGGGGCTACGCCATCGGCGACTTCGTGGAGTCCGCCGAGTTCCTCGACACCGTCTGGCTGCTGTGGCACGGCGACTGGCCCGACACGGCCCAGAGCCAGGCCTTCGCGGCCGAGGTGGCCGCGCAGCGCGCCCTGCCGGCGACGGTCGCCGGGTTCCTGGCCAGCGCACCGATCGCCACCGCCAACCCCATGTCCATCCTGCGCACCGCGGTGTCGATGCTGGGGGTCACCGATCCCACCGCCGACGACATCTCGACGGAGTCCGTTGTCAGCAAGGCCACCGGCCTGGTGGCCCGGCTCCCGACGGTGGTGGCCGCCATGTCGCGGCTCGTGCGGGGCCAAGACCCCGTCGCGCCCGATCCCAGCCTCGGCCACGCCGCCAACTTCATGTACATGCTCACCGGCGAGCCCCCCTCCGGCAGCGCAGCAGCGGCCCTGAACGCGGTTCTCAACACCTACGCCGAGCACGAACTCAACGCCTCCACGTTCACGGCCCGCACCACCGTGGGCACGCTGTCGGACTACTACTCAGCCATCACCTCCGCGTCCGGGGCGCTGAAGGGAGCCCTGCACGGCGGGGCGGTCGACGACGCCATGGGAGCGTTCCGCGAGATCGGCGAGCCCGGGAATGTGGTCGCCTTCGTGGAAGCGGCCCTGGCGGCCCGTCGCAAGGTGCCCGGGTTCGGCCACCGCGTGTACCGGACCCGCGACCCGCGGTGCGCGGCCATGGACCGGCTGGCCGGCGAGCTCGGCGAGGCTGCCGGCGAGCCCGACTGGCACGCGGTCGCCACCGGCCTCGAGCGCGAGCTGCTGGAGCGCAAGGGCCTCAGCGCCAACGTCGACTACTACTCCGCGCTGGTGCTGTACCACCTCGGCTTCCCGCTCAACATGTTCACCAGCTTCATCGCGGCCAGCCGCATCGCGGGATGGACCGCACACCTCCTCGAGCAGTACGCCGACAACCGCCTGATCCGGCCCCGAGCCCTCTACGAGGGCGAGACCGCCCGGCCCTACCCGCCGGGCTGACCCTCGAGACCTATGGACCGGCCCGTTCCGGCGTCGTTCTGGCGGGGCGGAACCAGCCGGGGGGTGCTGTTCGCCGCCGACGACATCGCCGGATACGACGGCAGCCAGATAGAAGCCATCATCCTGGCCGCCCTCGGCAGCCCCGACCCCGACGGCAGGCAGATCGACGGCCTCGGCGGGGGATCGTCCTCGTTGAGCAAGGCCGCCATCGTCGGCGCGCCGCCCCCGGACTCACCAGCCGACGTCGCCTACCGGTTCGCGCAGGTGGAGGTGGTCGAGCCCTTCGTGGACTTCACCGGCAACTGCGGCAACATCTCGGCCGCGATCGGGCCATTCGCGGTCGACAACGGCCTCATCGAGCCGGGCGATAGCTCGACCGACGTGGTGGTGCTAAGCGCCAACACTGGCCAGCTCTGCCGGGCCCGGGTGCCGACCCGGCGGGGCCGGTACGAACCGGCCGGCGACTTCGCCATCCAGGGCGTGCCCGGGACCGGATCCCGCATCGCCATGACCTACATCGATCCCGGCGGCTCCATCGGGCGGGGTCCGCTGCCGACCGGAGCGCCGTGCGAGCAGATCGGCACCGGCGACGGCCGGTCGGTCACCGCGTCCATCGTCGATGTGGCCAACCCGGCCGTGTTCGTTCGAGCCGAAGAGATGGGAGCGGCCGCCTCCGCGCCGGCGGGCGTGCTCGACTCGGACCATGACCTGCAAGCCCGGCTTGAGCACATGCGCTGCGAGACCGCGGTGCGGATCGGGCTGGCGTCGTCGCTGGATGAGGCCGCCCGGCAGCCGACGATCCCGAAGGTGGCCATGGTCGGCCCGGCCGCGTCCTACCGGGCGAGCAGCGGGAAGCAGGTCACCGCGGAGAGCATCGACCTGGCCGTGCGGCTCATCTCGATGCGCCGCACACACCGCACCGTGGCGCTGACCGGCGCCATGGCCCTGGCCGGTGCCGCGGCTCTGCCGGGCACCGTCGTGGCCGACGTGGTCTCGGGCGGGGCCGCGGGGGACCGGACGCTGCGGATCGGCCATCCCGCGGGCGTGATCGAGATCGGCGTCACTGCCGAGCGGGGCTCCGGCGGCGGTTGGCGGTTCCCCGCGGTGACCGTAGACCGGACAGCGCGGCAGATCATGCGGGGCTCGGTGCTCGTACCTGAATCCCACCTGGCCGGCCGTGCCTGGTATCAGGAGTAGACGGGTCGGCGGCTGGGCTCGCCCCAGTGCCGGTGGGGTATCCTGATCTCGACTAGGGGGAGGTCATCCGATGGCCACATCGTTGATGGACAGGACCGACTCACTGACCGGCGAGCAGCTCGCGGACTGGAAGGCCAACGGCTATCTGCTCATCAGGGGTTTCGCCGACGCCGCCTACTGCCAGGCCCTGCACGACCGGGCGGTGGAGCTCGCCCGGGCCGACGCGGCGGGCGGGGACATAGGCAAGGCCAAGGTCTCACGGGAGCCGCGGCCGCACCCGGACTCGAAGCTGCCCGAGGAGCTGGTGGGCAAGATCTTCTGGCTCCACTTCTGGGACCCGCAGGTCGGCGCGTTCATCACGTCCCGCAAGCTCGTGACCTATCTCAGCCAGCTGATCGGCCCCGACGTCAGCTGCTACGACTCCCAGTTCATCTTCAAGAACCGGGGCGCGGCCGGCCAGCCCTGGCACCAGGACACCTGGTACCACCGCCTCGAACCCAGCGGCCAGGTGGCGGCCTGGCTGGCGATCACCGACGCCACCCCCGACAACGGGCCGCTCTGGGTCGTGCCCGGCTCCCACACCGACCCGATCCACAACGTCGAACCCGACCGCAGGCCGCAGGCCCGGGGCGGCTATGTCGAGATCACCGAGCGCGACACCAGCAGCGAGGTCGCGGCCCTGCTCAACGCCGGGGACCTGCTGCTGTTCCACTCGAGCATCATGCACAAGTCCACCGACAACACCAGCGACGGCCCGAGAGTGGCCGTGGTGTGCCACTTCTCGGCACCGGGCGTCAAGGAGCCGCCGCTCGACGATCCGGGCGCGCTGGCCAACACCTGGGTGTCATCCATCAAGGGCGACATGTCCGAGTCCGAGCGGGCCGAACTGATCGACCGGTACTCCACCGCCATCCGCGAGTTCTTCAGGATCCAGTGGACCCCGGTCCTCCGCGACGGCGAGCCGGTCCCGTACCAACCCAACTAGCCGGCCTCCCCACGGCCGGGCGATCTAGAGAATGTTGCGGCGAATGCCGGGGCGGTGGACGCCTCCGAGCCACTCGGCGACCTCGGTGGGAGGGAACTTCGGCGCGTTGGGCATCACGTCGCGCAGCTGCGCGACGCGGATGATCTGCCCGGCCGAGAACTCCATGCTGCGGGTCTTGTGGAGGGCGTCCACCAGGTCGACACCCTTGGCGAACGTGCCGTGCCACTTCTCGATCACGACCTTGTTGTCGGCCAGGGCGTCGCCGATCGGCTCGGCGGCCAGGTTCCAGCCGATCAGCTTGGGGGCGGCCACCACCGGCACGTTGCGACCGAGGATCATGATGCCGTTCTCGTCGATCGGCTCGACCTCGTCGTAGAAGAACGACAGCGTCACTGTGAGCTGCCCGTGGGCGTGGATAATGGCCTGGGCGTCGCTGCGCCGGTAGATCTCGCGGTGTACCAGCCACGCGCTGGAGGCCATGTTGGTGAACTCGTCGTCCTCCTCAAGGCTGGTTCGGACGATGTCGTCGGGGCTGGGCACCGACTTGTTCACATGGTGCTTGGTGATCAGCATGTGCCCGTCGTCAGCCCGCACGCTTATGTTGCCGCCGTGGAGCTCCAGCAGGTCCATCCTCACCAGGTCGCGCGACGCAGTCTGGATGGCGTCGATGCCGGCCCGGTGCTCAGCCGACAGGCCCAACGGGTCCTCCCAGGCAGCACGCCATGGGCCTCCCGCACGGAGCGCCATAATGTGGCTGCATCACAGCAGTCGACTATAGGCAAGGCCCCATTGCTGGCCGGGGACCCTCCGAGCAGACCCGGGTCGGCCAATGCCGGGGCACGAACGGAGAACGGCAGTGAGCCGATCCTCCGGCATTGTCGTAGCCATTGACATCGGCACCAGCGCGGTGAAGGCCGGCGTCTTCGCCGCTGACGGGCGCCGGCTGGGCTATGGGAACGTGCCAGCGCCTTGCTGGAGGCCTCGGCCCGGCTGGAGCGAGCAACCGGCCATGCGGATCTGGCAGGCGACCGCCGGCGCCTGCCGCCAAGCACTGGCAGAGGCCGGATCGCCCAAGATCGAAGCGGTGGCTGTGACCGGCGCCCGGGGATCGTTCGCGCTGGCCGACCGCGATGGCACGCTGCTCACCGACTTCATCACCTGGCAGGACCGCCGGGCGCTCGGCCAGGCCGCCGCGGCCGCGGCCCTCGCCGATGCTGGATGGCTCCAGCGAATCACCGGTGTACGCATGGATGCCTCGCTGTGGCTGCCCCGCCTGCTGTGGCTGATCGAGCACCGTCGCGACCTCGTGGCCGCGGCCGGCTGCATCGTGACTCCCCAGGCCTTCGTGATAGGTCGTCTCGGGGCCGGCCACTGGCCGGCCGAGTGGTCGGCAGCCGCCTATTCCGGGCTCTTCGACATAGCTGATCACCGCTGGCACGAGGGGCTGGTGGACACCTTCAGCGTCCCCTCCGGCTTGCTGCCGGCCACCCTGCCACCCGGTGCCGAGGCCGGGCGGACGTCTCCGGCCGCCGGCATCGAGACCGCCCTGCCGCCGCGGGTCCCGATAGTGCTGGCCGCCGCGGACGGGCCCTGCGCCGAGC
Organism: Acidimicrobiaceae bacterium; assembly: GCA_009840695.1. Next base: position 1,574 of record VXNG01000263.1, on the reverse strand, counting down.
TGGGCTGCGGTGTCGTCGAGCCTGGCCGGCTCATCTGCTATCTGGGCACCGCCCTGTCGGTGGCCGGCCCGGTAGAGCGGCGGATCGAGGACCCTTCCGGGAACTTGATCACTGCCCCCGGCTCTACGCGGTCGCTCTACCGCGTGCTGGCGCTGGGGATGGCCGGCGCCAGCGTTCTCGACTGGTACGGGAAGCTGGTGGGTCGTCCGGTGCTGGACCGGCTGGACGCTCTCATGGAGGGGTCGGTTCCCGGTGCGGGAGGGGCGCGATTCATCCCTGCCCTGGCCGGGAGCGGAGCCCCGCACTGGTCGGCGGAGGCCCGCGGCGCCTTCCTGGGCCTCGGCTTCGGCCACACGGAGGCCGACCTGGTGAGGGCCCTGCTGGAGGGAGTCGTCTTCGAGTGCTATTGGATGATCGAGGCGCTCCGGACTTTCGGCTTCGACCCTGCCGGTCTCAGGGTCACCGGCGGCGGATCGCGCTCGAACGCTTGGACCCAGCTGATCGCCGACATCGTCGGGACCGAGGTCGTCGTGCCCGATGAGGCCGACCCCGGCCTGCGGGGCGCCGCGGCCTACGCCCTGGTCCACGCCGGATCGCACCCCGACGTTCTTTCCGCGGCCAGGGCCATCGCCGGGCAGTGGATCGTCCCGGGCGCCTTCGCCCGTCGCGACCGATGCGCTCCGGGCTGGCGCCGACTACTACCGGGACGTGCGCCGCGCCTTCGCCCGCTCCGGCTTGGACCGCGATCTTGCTCACCTTCCGCTTCCATCGCGTCCCCCGGGCTGAGACGTCGCAGGCGGGTCGCCGCTGGCGGCCCTCGGGCCCGCGGCCCGGCGCGGCCTAGGCTGGGGTGGTCGGCCCGGACGGCAGGCCAACTGGGGGAGGACCACCAAGTGGGTGTCACGGTCGAGGCCCTGATCGGAGCGGGGATACCGGCCGATGAGATCGTCACCCGCCCCGCGAGCGACGGCCCGGCCGACATATGGCCTCTGGGACTGAAGCGCGGCCCGGCCGACACGTGGCCTCTGGGACTGAAGCGTGGCCCGGCCCGAACCGCCCCCGCCGCCGTGGTGGCCGCAAGGTCGGCGGAGACTGTCGGCCTGGTGCTGCGCGTGGCTGCGGCCTTCGGCGCGACCGTGCAGGTCCAGGGCACCGGCACCAACGTCGTCGGCTGCCTCGACGGCTCACCTGACGTGGTGCTGCAACTCGCCATGGACCGGATCGTCGACCTCGACGAGGTCTCGCAGGTGGTCACCGCCGAGGCCGCCGTCACCGGGGGGAGCCTGGAGAGCTTCCTCAACGAACGCGGGTTCACGCTCGGCCACTACCCGCAGTCACTGCACCACTCGACCGTCGGCGGCTGGATCTCGACCCGGGCCACCGGCACGGCATCGGCGCGCTTCGGCGGTCTGGAGCAGATGGTGCGCGGCCTGGAGGGAGTCCTCTCCAGCGGCGAGGCGTTCCGGATCCTGGCCCGGCCCCGCTCGCCCGGAGGCCTCGACGCCCTGCAGCTCCTCACCGGAGCCGAGGGCAGCCTGGCGGTGATCACAGCCGCCTCCCTGGCCGTGGCCCGG